>NZ_OY780936.1:3600000-3900000 GCF_963675905.1 uncultured Bacteroides sp.
TAATCCGGCAGATATGGTTGGACGTCAACGAGGAAAAAATCATATGGCATTGGAACGAGATCCAAGGAAGCCTCTTTTCAACAGAGCTTTAATGGCTTCTTATCCTCCAGGGTCTACTTTTAAACCAGCGCAGTCATTAATTTTTCTTCAAGAAAAGATCATTACTCCTTCTACTTCTTTTCCATGCTACCATGGATTTGTAGTACCAGGACTTCGGGTAGGATGTCACTCTCATCCCTCGCCGCTTCCTTTGGTTCCTGCATTGGCCACTTCCTGTAACTCCTATTTTTGTTGGGGGTTATATAAGATGATAGATAATAAGAAATATCTGAATTCTGATTCGGCTTTGACTGTATGGAAAGATCATATGGTGTCAATGGGATTTGGATACAAATTGGGTATTGACCTTTCCGGAGAAAAAAGAGGCTTGATTCCTAATGCTAAGTTTTATGATAAGATATATGGCAAAGGACGTTGGGGAGGTTTACGTATTATCCATACAGCAATCGGACAGGGTGAAATATTGCTCACACCTCTTCAGATAGCTAATCTGGGAGCTACTATTGCTAATAGAGGACATTTTAGAACTCCTCATGTTGTGAGGAATATTATTGGTGGAAGGTTAGATAGTACTTATCTATACCCCAAATATACAACAATTGATCCCAAATATTACTCTTATATAATTAAGGGTATGCGTGGAGCAGTTGAACATGGAACTTGTACCAGAGCAAACTATATGCCTGAAATGGAAGTCTGCGGTAAAACAGGAACAGCTCAGAACAGAGGAAAAGACCACTCTGTTTTTATGGGATTTGCACCTATGAGCAAACCCAAAATCTCCATTTGTGTTTATGTTGAGAATGGTGGTTGGGGAGCAACGTATGCAGTTCCTATCGGTGCATTGATGATGGAGCATTATCTCAAAGGGAAGATTGCTCCAGAAAGAGAAAAGCTAGTTGAAAGTTTAAGTAATGCTGTAATATCTTATGGAGCCCAGACACGTTAGTTTATGGAAGTCTGTTGATTGGACAACTATAATAGTATATTTGATACTGATCACTTGTGGTTGGTTCAGTGTCTGTGGAGCCAGTTATAACTATGGAGATACTGACTTCCTGAGTTTTGGTACAAGAGGCGGAAAGCAATTAATGTGGATACTGTGCTCTTTCGGTTTAGGATTTGTACTGTTAATGATAGAAGAAAGAATATACGATATGTTCTCCTATATTCTTTATATAGGAATGTTATTCCTGCTTTTTATTACTATATTTATTGCCAAAGATGTAAAAGGGTCTCATTCCTGGTTAAGCCTCGGTCCGGTTAGTCTTCAGCCGGCAGAGTTTGCCAAGTCTGCTACAGCTCTCGTTTTAGCGAAATATATGAGCTCTTTTTCGTTTAATATGAGGAAGTTTAAGAGTGCCTCATTATTAGCTCTGCTAATTCTGTTGCCTTTAGGACTGATTATTTTGCAGAGAGAAACAGGATCGGCTCTTGTATATCTATCTTTCTTCCTGATGCTTTATAGAGAAGGAATGCCTGGTGCTATTTTGTTTTCCGGGGTATGTGCCGTAATTTACTTTATTGTAGGTATACGTTTTGGAGATATAATGATAGGGCAAAGTCCAACTCCTATCGGTCAGTTCTCTGTATTATTAATGATTATAATATTTGTTGCAGGAATGGTTTGGGTCTATATGAAGCAATGGACACCTATTCGTAATATTATTATTGTCTGTGTGCCTGTATTGTTGTTAGCCTTTCTTTTCTCTAAATTCGTAGTTCCGTTTAATCTTGTTTGGATTTTACTTCCTATGTGTATAATCCTCGCCGGATATATGTTTTTCCTTTCATTAACGGGAATGAATAAAGGCTATATGTTAATTGCTTTGTTTGCTGTTGCTTCTGTAGGATTTCTTTATTCAAGCAACTATGTATTTGATAATGTACTTGAACCACACCAGCAAATTCGTATTAAAGTTGTTTTGGGAATGGAAGAAGACCTTACCGGAGCAGGATATAACGTGAATCAATCGAAAATTGCAATTGGATCAGGTGGCTTATATGGCAAAGGTTTTCTTAATGGAACACAGACTAAGCTTAAGTATGTGCCAGAACAAGATACAGACTTTATATTTTGTACAGTAGGTGAGGAACAAGGATTTGTAGGATCTTCTGTAGTTTTATTGCTGTTTCTAATTCTTATTATCAGACTTATAGTACTTTCTGAACGGCAATACTCAATTTTTGGCCGAGTCTACGGCTACTCTGTAGTTAGTATATTTCTTTTTCACTTATTTATAAATGTTGGAATGGTGTTAGGACTTACACCTGTTATTGGTATTCCTCTTCCTTTTTTTAGTTATGGAGGATCTTCATTATGGGGCTTTACAATCCTTTTATTTATTTTCTTAAGGATTGATGCCGGAAGGTCAGAGAAGCACTAACCAATAGAGAAAAAGGATTTTATTTCTTCCGTTTTATCTCTATACCAACATCGTTAATTCCGATTAGAACATTGTCCTTCATTCCGTGACTTAACTTGAATATAAGATTACCAGAACGTCTTGGAGCAATAAATGTATAGCTACTACATACCGATTGGTAAAGGTTACCAACTCCTGTTCCTAGCCATTTACCAGATTCGTCGGCGAGTGAATATTGAATAGTATCTGTCACAAAAACAGTACTGTCTTGTGTATTATGTGATATGAACAGGCATAAATTACGATAGGGGTAATCTATTCTATTGCGCACTTCTACAGATATACGATATGTAGCAAGTGAATCTGTTATTGGTGCCTTAAAAGTGAGTGTATCACTCTTTTTCCATCCTTCTTTGGAAACATGGAGAAAAGAGTGATACATTGTATCGGAATCACACGCTGTCAGCAGGATAATTGATAACAGCAGTATTAATTTATTCTTTTTCTGATTGAGGCTTATCATCTCGCTGTTGAGGTCTATTGTTTGGTCTTTTTCTTCGTCTGTTTCTATTCGCATTTCCGCCTTCATTTCCTTTAAAGTTTTCGTTACTGCTTTTATTGGTGTCCTCAATAGAAACTTTATTTATATTCTCATTTTTATTTTTGATCTCAACCCTTCTTCTATTCTCATTGCGGTTTCCGCCTTCATTTCTATTTGCAACTTCGTTGTTATTTCTATTTGGATTCTCATTACGGTTTCTGTTTTCTTGTTTGTTTCTGTTTCCGTTGTCATTCCTTTTGGCGTTTCTATTTTCATTACCTGATTTGCGCTTATCAAAACGAGTAAGGCTTTCCTGTTCAACTAAATCTACAGGCTTCTGTGGCTCAGGTTTTTTCTCTGATTCGTGAAGACTATCAGGCCTGATTCCTTTGCGGTTAAGATTGATAACTTCAAAAGCTCTTTTTCCAGAGATGGTAACCAAGTTCGCAGCAAAGTTCTTATCTGTTGAATATGAGACTTCATTGCTCAATATATCAGCTTTGAAGAAATAGAATGTACCGTCTTTTGTCTCAAGTTCTATTTCTCTTGAAGGCAATCTCTTTTGAGCTTCAACATAACAGTCTACTTCATAATTCATGCAACATTTAAGCTTGGCACATTGACCAGCGAGCTTCTGAGGATTAAGGGATATATCTTGTAACCTTGCAGCACTAGTAGATACAGACACAAAATTAGTCATCCAGGTTGCGCAACAAAGCTCTCTACCGCAAGGACCAATACCACCAATTCTTCCAGCTTCTTGTCGGGCACCAATTTGTTTCATTTCAATTCGTACACGGAATGTTTCTGCTAAAACCTTAATTAATTGTCGGAAGTCAACTCGTTCATCGGCGATATAATAAAATATAGCTTTATTGCCATCACCCTGATACTCAACATCACCGATTTTCATATTGAGATTAAGATTTGCAGCAATTTGCCTTGAACGGATCATTGTATCGTGTTCTTTAGCTTTAGCTTCTTCGAATTTCTCAATATCTACAGATTTAACTTTGCGATAAACACGTTTGATTTCAGTATTTGGCTTAAATCCGGTTTTCTGCATTTGTAAAGGAACTAATCTTCCTGTCAAAGTAACAGTACCAATATCGTGTCCGGGAGTTGATTCTACGGCTACCACATCTCCTTTTTCCAGCTTTAATCCGTTACTGTTCCGATAGTATCCTTTGCGTGTGTTTTTAAACTGTATTTCAACAAGGTCACTTTCTTCACTACTCCCGGGAATATCAGCTAGCCAATCGTAAGTATTTAATTTATTATCTTGTCGGGAGCAGCCTTTGCAGCATAGCTTCCCGCTTCCGTTATGTAATTTATAATCCATTTTTATATTATTTATTGTTTCAGCAAAACGATCATTTTTAATGAAAAATCAAAAAATACCATTTTAGCATTCACATTTTGTTCAATATGTTGTTGAGCCACTGTAAGTTCATCCATTATTCCCATCGCATTTCGTTCGTTTACAAACGGTGCAAACCGGACCGAAAAATTATATTCATCTCTGTTCATGTATGTTAGTTCGTTCTGATGAAAGTTAAGAATAAAATTTTCACGGATCATTCGTTGTGCATATTCCAGAAAGTCTTTTTGTCTTTCGCGTCCTATCCCAGCAAGTAGCTCACTCCATGCTTTCATTTCTCTTATTTTTCGTTGATAGGAGAGACGCATCAGACTAACGAACAAATCGAAGAAAAGTTTTTTTTCTTCATTAAGATGAATTTGTTCCATAGCACGGATAAAATTCCCGTTAGCAAGGTGAGCTGTGGTTTGTGCATCCTGATCTGTTAACCCATAACTGTCTTTTAGTTTCTCAACAATGCTTTCTTCTTTGATGAGACGCACATTTACCCTTTGAGTACGACTTAATATTGTTGTAAGCATTAGGTCGGGTTGCTCAGATACAAGCAGGAATACAGTCTTTGCAGGAGGCTCTTCCAGTAACTTTAGGAGTTTATTAGAGCAAGCTTCATTCATTTTCTCTGGTAGCCAGATAATCATTACTTTATAACCGCCTTCACTACTCTTCAAACTTAGTTTCCTAAGAATTTCATCACTCTCTTTTGTGTAAATCATGGCTTGGGCATTTTCTGCATTCATTTCTTTTAACCAATGATTTAGATTAAAATAAGGATTGTTTAGCACAAAATTCCGCCAATCTTTGATGTAGTCATCACAAACAATCTCTTTTTGATTTTTTTTCTTCACAATTGGGAAGACAAAATGTAAATCAGGATGAGCCAATTTGTTCATCTTTACACATGAGGGGCAGATGCCGCAAGCATCTTCTTCTGTATGGTTTGGACAGAGGAGGTATCTGGCATAAGCAATAGCCAAGGGTAATTTACCTACACCTTCCGGGCCACAAATAAGTTGTGCGTGAGGGATACGGTTTTCCTTCACTTCTAAAAGAAATTTCTTTTTAACTTCTTCTTGTTCTATAACCTCTCTGAAGAACATAATTAATATATTAGCTTAGCTACTTCTTTAATACTGTCTACAGCGCCCACAGAATAGAAATGAATGCTTGGTAATCCGTGTGCCATTAGTTCACGGCACTGTTCAACACACCACTCAATACCAAGTTGTTTTGCATCTGCATCGTTTTTGCATTTCATAGCCTCATTTGCCAAGTCTTCAGGAATGTCAACTTTAAAGGTTTTGGGAACCATACTCAGCTGAGATAATTTGGAAAAAGGCTTAATTCCAGGAATTATTGGAATTGTTACTCCTGCCTTTCGGGCACGTTCTACGAACTCAAAGAACTTTTTGTTGTCGTAAAATAGCTGAGTAACAGCATATTCTGCGCCAGCTTCCATCTTCTTTTTTAACCAGTAAATATCTGTATCAATATTAGGCGCTTCTTCATGCTTTTCAGGGTAGCAAGCAACTCCATAAGAAAATGGTTGCAATGAAACTTTCATTTGTTCACCATCAACGAATACTCCTTTATTGAATTTGTTTATTTGTTCTTGAAGTTCAATTGCATGATAATAACCATTGCCTACTGGCTTGAAAACGGGTTCATGTTTGGCTTTGTCACCACGAAGAACTAATAAATCGGTAATGCCAAGAAACTGCAAATCAAGTAGTACGTATTCGGTTTCTTCCTGAGTAAATCCACTACATAGAATGTGCGGTACAACTGTTATATTGTATTTGTTTTTAATAGCAGCAGCCACAGCTACTGTGCCGGGACGGCGGCGAACATTGCTGCGTTGGAACAAACCATTGCCTAAATCCTTATAAATATACTCACTGCGATGTGTGGTTATGTTTATGTATTTAGGGTCAAATTCCTTTAACGTATCTATAGTTTCGTATAGCTTTTCAATGCCTGTTCCCTTTAAAGGAGGCAATATCTCAAACGAAAAAGCTGTTTTGTCATTACTCTTTATTAATTCTATAACTTTCATTGGCCTAATTTCTATTGCGACATTGATGCCGCTAAATATGCATATTGTTGCAAAAATAGCAAAAAAAACATATTTTTGAGTCAAATTTAAGCTTTTTACATTATTAGACTAAATATTTCATTAGTGCTTTTTTATATTTTATGCCATAAGGCTTCCTGATAATGCGAAGCTCTTATGGCATAACCTGTACAGAATCTATAGTTTTATTAATAATGCAGTATTATTAGACACTCTTTTATATGTCATATTTGCATTAATCAAGGCTTTGTTCTTTTATATCTTGATCCAGAGTATTCCCTTTTTTGATATGTATTTATCTATGAACTTTGATTTATATAAGCTATTTAAAATATCCAAAGCGTCACTATCATGCCTGTCTGTAATTACAGCGAATTCATGAGTTGTAAGTGTTGGGTAGTAATCAAATAATCCTTCATGAGTTTTGCAAATTTGATGTTTTACAGCTTCAGGACATAATTTAAGCAAAGCTTCTTCAAAATCTTTATATGGCCGTACGCCATATAGTTCTACTTTCATACCATCAGAATTTGTGAAGAATAATGTTGGAAACCCTCTTACACCCATTTGTTTGCTTATGTTTAAATCTTCTTTAAATGTATGTTGGGCATCACCTTCAAAATCTTTTTTCAATTGATCAATATTTAATTCAGCATATATTGCAGCTTTTTCTATCCATTCCCACTTTGATATGTTTTTTTTTTCAAGAAAAAGCATTTCTTTTATTCTCCTCAGAAATACGAGGGAAATTTCATCATCCTGTATTTGAGCAGCTTTGAAGGCTATTGACGGTGGATATGAAGAAGATAAAGGATCTTCCAGCCAAACATCTCCATCAATAGGCATCCCATAATAATTACCAACTTCTTCCCAATGATGTGCTACATCTGCTGGTTTGTTGATTTTACTATTGCTCTCATTTTCCCAATTGGGAAGAAGTCCTCCCATTTTATACTCTATTTGATAGTTCTCCCCATATTCCAGTTTTAACTTTCTTAATTGAGGCTCTATGCCCCAACATGCAGAGCATATAGGATCTGTATAATATAGAATATGTACAGTCCTCTTGGGAGAAGAAATTTCAGTGTGACTGGTTTCTGTTTTAGTTTCCGGATTCTCATTAACCGCTGTCTGATGGGTATAGATCAGAGGATTTATATTTAAAATGTCGCTCATGTTAATAGAATTATTAATTTATAAACTACTAATTTAGTAACAGCTAATCTCTATTTTTGTTCTCTGGTACTTTTTAATTTATTAGCATGATAATGTATTAGAAAAGAATTACGTAATTTTGAGCATTAATATTACTAAGATAAAAGATTTGATAATGAAAACTTGTAGCAAGAAATTTATTTTTGAAAAAGAAAATGTGTGGGAACCAGCCGGCGAAGGAGTGGTTCGACAGATTATGGGATATGATGGACAATTGATGCTTGTTAAAGTTAAGTTTGAAAAAGGAGCGAAAGGTACGCTTCATACTCACTATCATACTCAGACGACTTATGTGGCAAGTGGAAAGTTTGAATTTTCAGTAGATGGCGAAATGCGAATTGTTGAGGCTGGTGATGGTATTTATATTGCCCCCGATGCAGAACATGAATGTACATGTCTTGAAGCCGGCATACTTATTGATTGTTTTAGTCCAATGAGAGCTGACTTTATTTTAAAATAATCATTCTTATAATAAACGGATTTTTTGATTGCGTATGATTTTGGATCATGCGCTCTTTTCTGTTTATAATAAGTAGAATCTTCTCACTATTGTTTTATCTATCTGTTTTATCGTTTTAATCTAAATAGCAGTTTCTTATTATCTATTCAGTAGTAAAAAATGTATTTGTCTTTGCATATTCCAGGAATTTTTCAGAATCTTGCGCATATATTGGGTTTACAATATAAAAAACGGTTAATAATATCACTTAATTAATTTATATATGATGAGAAGACTATATACACTAATGTGTATGACAGCCACCACTTTGTTATTAATGGCGCAACAACCGCATCATGAACGCTATTATCTTTCGGGTACAGGTATTGATAATACCAAAACCTGGAAATTTTACTGTTCTAAAGGCCAGCATAGTGGGAAATGGGGAAAAATTCAGGTTCCATGTAACTGGGAACTTCAAGGATACGGCGATTATACTTATGGCCGTTATTATAAAACCAAAGGAGGGGTAGCCAGCAACGAAGAGGGAACCTACCGCTACTCTTTCAAAGTACCGACAGCCTGGAAAGGCCAGAAAGTTAAAATTGTGTTTGATGGTGTAATGACTGATACCAAAGTAACAATCAATGGCAAATCTGCCGGTGAGATACATAAGGGTGGCTTTTATTGTTTCTCTTATGATATAACCGATTTAGTTGATTATAAGAAAACCAACGAGTTGGAAGTGCATGTTGCCAAAGAATCGGCCAATAAATCCGTTAATGCTGCCGAGCGTAAAGCAGATTGGTGGTTGTTTTCCGGTATCTATCGTCCTGTATGGTTAGAGGCAACTCCTCAGAATGCAATGGATTATGTGGTTTTGAGTGCCAAAGCAGATGGAAAGATGACCGTTGGAGCAGATTTTACAGGTGATGTTAAAGGATATTCTTTGTCTGCATCCGTGAAATCTTTAATAGATGGTAAAGTTCTTAGCAGCGATGCCGGCTCAACAGTATCTACCAGCGTAAAACCGAACGAAAGACTTATTTGGGAAACGTCCTGGAATAATCCAAAGACCTGGGACCCGGAACATCCAAATCTTTATGTTGTTAAACTGGAACTTAAAAATGCTAATAATGAGATTGTACAAACAAAAGAGATACGTACAGCTTTCCGAACTTTAGAGTTCTTTGAAAAGGATGGTCTTTATCTGAATGGAACCCGACTTATTGTAAAAGGTGTAAACCGTCATACATTTTGGCCGGAAGGTGGCCGAACTACCAGCCATGCTTTAAGTCTTCAAGATGCCAAACTGGTTAAGGAAATGAATATGAATGCTATCCGTTCTCATTATCCGCCCGATGAACATTTTCTGGATGTATGCGACTCGATAGGTATTCTATATATGGATGAGTTGGCCGGATGGCAAAATAGCTACGATTCTAATGTTGGTCCTAAATTGGTTGAAGAGATGATTAAACGTGATGTTAATCATCCTTGTATTATGATCTGGAGTAATGGAAATGAAGGTGGATGGAATAATAATCTTGATAAGCTTTTTGCTAAATACGATTATCTGCAACAACGGCATGTTGTTCACCCCTGGGCTGATTTCAATGAGCTGGATACACATCATTATCCTGCATACCTCACTGGGGTAGGGCGTTTCGTTAATGGATATAAGGTATTCATGCCAACTGAATTTATGCATGCAATGTATGATCAGGGCGGAGGTGCCGGCTTGAGAGATTTCTGGGAGCGTTGGATGACTAGTCCGTATTTTGCGGGTGGCTTTATCTGGGTTTTTTGTGATGAGGCTGTAGCTCGTACCGATAAGAAAGGAATCCTTGACTCTGATAACTCTAATGCACCCGATGGACTTTTAGGTCCGCATCGTGAAAAGGAGGGAAGCTTTTATGCAGTGCGCGAAAGCTGGTCGCCTATCCAGATTAAACCTATGCACGTTACTTCTCATTTCAATGGTGATTTCTTTCTAACCAATGAATATCTCTTTACTAACTTAAGTGAATGCACCATGAAATACAAAATACTTTCTTGTGGAGCTCCTTTAAGTGGTAATTCAGAGAATAAGGAAATTGCTGCCGGAGAAGTTAAATTGCCGTCTATTGCTCCGGGTGAAACAGGTAAGGTGCACTTTGATGTTCCGTCGGCTTTACAGCAAGGAGATGTATTGGCTCTTGAAGCATTCAATACAAATGGCGAAAGCATTTGTAATTGGTCATTCACAATTCATCTGGTAGATAAATACTTTGATAAGGCTATAAGCAAAGGTGTAGTTGCCGGAAGCGTAGGCACTGCTCAGAAGAACATGACTGATGCAACAAAGAATGGTCCTGAATTTGTATTAAAAGGGGGGAATATGACTGTTACTTTTAATGCAGAAAATGGTATGATAAAGAAAATACTTTCAGGAGAGAAGGAGATACCGTTTAATAACGGTCCTGTATCTGTTGGTATGAAGATGAAATATGATGCAGCAAAGAGTTATATAAACACTGTAACAATTAAAGATGCAGACAAAAGAGAGAGACTGAAGGCTGGTGCTACTTATAATTGCAATGCAGCAGTTTACTGCGCCAAGTATTTGGGTGCTGCCGATTCTATTGCATGGACATTAACTAATGATGGCTTGCTTTATATGGATGCCGTTCTTCTGAACCGTGCTTCAGGTGGTGGCGGTTTCGATGATGCCTTTACCGATGACGAGGTTTACAACCTTGGTCTTACATTCTCATATCCGGAAGCAAACTGCTCGGGTATGAAATGGTTTGGCAAAGGTCCTTACCGTGTATGGAAAAACCGTTTGCCAGGAACCAACTACGGTGTATGGCACAAAGATTACAATAATACCATTACCGGCGAAAGTTTTGAGAATCTTATCTATCCCGAGTTTAAAGGTTATCATGCAAATCTTTATTGGGCTACACTGGAGAGTAAAACAACACCATTTACAGTCTATGCACATAATGATGGAATCTATTTCCGGGTATTTACTCCGGAAGAACCAAAAGGGCGCGCTGATGGTAAACCAACAATGCCAGAATTTCCACAAGGAGATATATCTTTCTTGCTAGATATTCCTGCTATCTGTTCTTTTAAACCAATCAAACAGCAAGGACCGCAGAGTCAGCCGGGTAATATCCGAATTAAAAAAGGAGATGAAGGTGTAAGAATCAATCTGATGTTTGATTTCCGCCAGAAATAAAGCATTTTGTTATGTATAGAAGCAAAAGCCGGCTGTCATAAGCAGGCTTTTGCTTTTAATACGATGTTCAGGGAGTTTTTTCAAGCGTAAAACTTATTATTCAATCCTGATGAATGCAGTTTCATTTTTGGAATAACTCGAATTTAAGCTTCTCAAAATTTATTTTTGCAAAAAGATCTGCTACCTGCTACTAAAATAGATGTAATTAGCTGATATATAGTTGCCTAGTTTGGTGGCAGATATTTTTGTTTTACAATTCATCTCCCACTAAATTCATTCATCTGCCACCTACTCAATTTTCTTGCTTAAAGTATATAACTTTCCTCTGTATGTATTTCTTGTCTACGCCTTTGCACAGTCTGATTTTTTGGAGAACATGATTCGTATAATATTTGGATCTTTTCTTGTTACAGATAATGGGCTATATATCAGGTGTTTATTTATTTTATATTTTATGCTTAGTAAGTTTGCAGCCGTGAACCCATGGGCCTTCATTCGAGAACCCATGGGACTTTAGCCGAGAACCCATAAGCCCTTGGCTGTAGACTCACTTATTATAATAGATGAATAAGATTAAGTAAGATGTTTAATGCATATACTTGAAAAAGGATTATAAATATGTATTGGACTTCTTATTTAAAATTTAATTCTTAAGATACATTGCTGAAACTTACAATAATCTTTATACCACAATTGTATATTCTAAATCCTTGAAACAAATGATAAAATCTGTAGTCTGGATTTCTGATAATTGGAAAACATAAACTCTATTCAGCTTTCGTAATAGTTATATTAAGTCTTATGTGATGTAGGGTGTGTAAGTTTAGTTACTACTGTTACAATATTTGGGATAATCCACCTTTTCCGATAAATAATCCTCTTTTTTTAAGCTCTGGAGACCTATTTTTGCAATAAATCTTAAAAACTATGAAAAGACCAAAAATCAGCTCGTCATCTTCATTTGTGAGCAACTACCTCATAAATACATTCCTTTTTTTGTTGACAGACCTTTTTGTCAGCAACACGGTTACCCGTGATTTAGAGACTTTTCCTGGTACAGATTATTTGGGACGATATACTACCGGTGGATACTGAGAATAAGTATATCAAGTTACCTTTTAAAAAATGGAATGGGAAAGGATCTTGCATTATGCACTCGTGTAGAAAAGAAATAAGCAATTGTTTTCTATCCCGCTAATATTAACTCAGATAATGCTATTTAAAAGATATTTATAAATTGAAAAATAATAAATTGTTTAACCAAAGTAATGCTATCATGAAACAAAAAAACGAAAAGGTGAGAAGCAAATTACTCTTGCTACTGGTACTGTTCTTAATGGTACCTATTGGAGTATTTGCTCAAAACATTACGGTAAAAGGTACCGTGGTTGACTCGCAGGGTGAACCTATTATTGGTGCCTCAGTAGTAGAGAAAGGCTATAACTCAAATGGTACGAGAACCGATTTGGAGGGACAGTTTTCTCTTACTCTCCGCAAAGGGAAGAGATTAGTTATTTCCTATATTGGGATGGAAACACAAGAAGTGGATGTTGTTGCCGGAAAAACACTCCAAATTACACTAAAAGACAATTTACAGGCACTTGATGAAGTAGTTGTAATTGGTTACGGTAGTAAGGCACGAAAAGATCTGACTGGTTCGGTTGGTTCTATTTCAGGTGCTAAGTTGGCTGCAGTACCGGTAACTTCGGCAGCTGTTGCTCTACAAGGAAAAATTGCCGGTGTACAAGTAACAACGGTTGATGGTGCCCCGGGTGCGGATATTAATATTCGTGTACGTGGGGGTACGTCTGTAACTCAGAGCAATGAACCTCTTTACATTATCGATGGTTTTCAGGCAGATAATATTAATGACATTCCACCTACAGATATCGCTTCTATCGATGTATTGAAGGATGCGTCATTGACTGCTATCTATGGTGCAAAGGGAGGTAATGGAGTAGTTATCGTAACTACCAAATCGGCTCAGCAAGGAAAGGTGCAGGTTACTTATAACCAGCAGATTTCATTCAGTAAATTAGCAAAGAAGTTAGACTTGATGAATACCTACGATTTTGCACGTTATCAATATGACTGGGCTGCAGCAAACGGTACTCGTAGTTCGAATGCAAAGTATTATCGTGCAAACTTTGGTAATCCACTCGATCTCGATATCTACCAACGTGCTACAACACATGATTGGCAAGACATTGTAATGAGTGAAACTCCATTTAATTATTCAACAAACTTAACTGTTGGAGGAGGTAGTGAAAAGTTCCGCTTCAATGCATCTCTTACAAATTCAGGAGACAATGGTATTATCTTGTCTTCAGGAGTTCGTCGTACAAACTTGAATATCAAGATGAATATTCAGCTTTCAAATAATCTGACATTGACTCTTAATCCTAAACTCACTTTCCGTAGAGATACAGGTGCTGGTGGCGATAAGATAGGTAGTGGTGGTATCATCGATGTACTTCGCTATCGTCCTACAAACGGTTTGCGCGAGTTCGCTTTCTGGGATCCGGCAACTATTGACCCGGATGATGAAGCAATCTTCGAATATACTAATCCAAAGAGTGATATCGACCAAAATACGTTAAAGAAACATTCATACGCCTACACAAATCAGTTTAATCTAGAGTGGAGACCTATTGAAGGTTTGACTTTGCGTACCGAAGCTGCTCATTTTCTTTCATTCAATGATGATAATCGATTCTTTGGTGCTATGACGGATGAAGGTCAAGGTAACAAAAAACTGCCAGTAGCTTCAATTAGCAATAGACGTACTGAGAAATATACATGGACCAATACAGCTTCTTATGGTTTTGACATTGATCAAATACACAATTTCTCTTTCTTATTAGGACAGGAAATTCAGCATAGTCAGAGCAAACAAACATTTATAAAGAACAGATATTTTCCACGTAACATCTCAGCAGAGAAGGCAATCAATAATATGGGTTTGGGAACACCATGGGAATCAACATCATATCTTTCTACACCCGATCGCACAGCTTCATTCTTTGGTCAGACAAGTTATAACTACGACCACAAATACTTAGCGTCGGTTACTTTCCGTGCAGATGGTTCAACCAAATTCTCTCCGGGAGAACAATGGGGTTATTTCCCATCAATTTCTGGTGCATGGGTTATGTCTAAAGAAAGTTTCCTTGAACACAACCCTATAATTAGTAATCTTAAACTACGTGCAGCTGTTGGTTTGGCTGGTAACAACCGTATTGACGATGATATGTGGCGCTATCTTTACGCTGTAAATACAACCGGTGGTCCTGGATTCGGTGAAGCAACAGAGAACGGTGAAAAATGGTATGGAAATGCAGGTGGTAGCACTTTTGCTAATACCAAAATTAAATGGGAAACAACTCTGACTCGCAACCTTGCTTTTGACTTGGGCTTGTTTGGAGACCGTCTGACCATTACACCAGAAGTTTATTGGAATACAACCAAAGACCTGCTATATAAGTCAGATGTACCTTCAACAACTGGTTATGTTCAACAGATGCAAAACATTGGTCAGGTAACTAACAGAGGTTTCGAATTGAGTATCAGTGGTGATGTTCTACGCGGAAAAGATTATGTATTGAGTGGCAACTTTTCATTAGGTTTCAATAAGATGAAAGTAGACAAACTGAATGATACAGACAATGTTATTTGGGACCAGAACGATCGTTGGAAGTCAAGCTATAACGACTATTGTTTAAAGGTTGGAGATCAGGTAGGTTTGATTTATGGTTTCGTATATGATGGATTGTATGGATTCGATGAATTCGATTTTGATCCAAATCAGAATTTTCTAGCTGTTCCAAAAGAAGGTACTATTGTCAATAATGTATTTAACGACAGTAACTCTGGTAAGGCTACTCTGCCTGGTAAAATCAAGTTCAAGGATATCAGTGGTCCTGACGGCAAACCCGATGGTCAGATTACTGAAGATGACCGTACTGTGATTGGTAACACAAACCCTAAATTTCAGGGAGGTTTCGGATTAAGTGGACAATGGAAAAACTTTGATTTTACAGCCAATTTCAACTATATGTATGATTTTGACGTAAACAATGCTACAGCTTACCAATTATCTTCTTCAGAAGGAAATAGCAAAAATTTCTTCAATGTGCTTAGTAAGTTCAACGATCGCTGGACTTATGTACGCGAAGACGGTGAATCTATGTATAAAAATACCTATCTTGATAATTCTGTAGATGGTTATAAAGAATTGAATGCAGGTAAGAAATTATGGAATCCTACTGATGTTACTAACAAAGTGACTCATTCTTACTTTATTGAAGATGGATCATTCCTTCGTTGCCAGGACATTACAATAGGATATACACTACCAAAACAGCTAACAGCTAAGTGGGGAATGTCAAAACTACGCTTTTATGCCAGTGGTTCCAATCTCTTCATTATTACCGGATACTCTGGTTATGACCCAGAAGTAGACGTACAAACTGGTTTGACATGCGGTATGGACTACAACCGTTATCCGCGTAGTCGTAGTTTTGTGTTTGGTGCAAACATTACTTTCTAATACATAAAAACGATTATATATGAAAATCAAAAATATTCTTATCGTTGGTCTGGTTGCGGTTGGCTTCTCTTCATGTAATGATTACCTGAAGGTAGATGCTATCTCGAAGTATGACACAGAGTATGTTTTCAGCGAGAAGACTGAAATAAACCGAGCTCTGAATGGCGTTTATGCCCAACTATTGAACAGTAGTACCTATGGCAGCGCTTATTTGAGTACTTTCTGCCTTAATAGTGATGTGGATATGTCAATATCTACAAGTGAAGTTGCAACAGATAACGGCTACCGTCGTTTCGACTGCAACAGTATGGGAGGAGACATTAATAAATATTGGGTTGCTGCTTACCAAGGTGTGGAATACGCCAATAATTTTATTCATGGCCTTGAAAATAGTCCGATTTTTAGTAAAAATGATCCTGAATTGATGCAGCAATTGGGTGAGGCGAAAGTAATTCGTGCCATGTTCTATCATGACCTTGTTGTGATGTTTGGCGATGTACCTTTCTCTCTCAGCCCAAATTTTGAGTCAGAAGATTTTGTAATGCCTGTAGTTGATCGTGAGGAAATTCATAAAACTTTGATTGAAGACCTGAAAGGTATTGCTCCCTACATGTCATACGCGCAAGACTTAAGTGATGGTGTAGAGCGTGTATCCAAAGAATTCTGCTGGTCAATGATTGCTCGTATGGCTTTGACTTGTGGTGGATATTCACTTCATCCAGACAAGAGTAATCCTGCTAGTTATGGTAGCATGCAACGTCCTACAGACTATAAAGAATACTATAAGACAGCTCAAGCATTTTGTGATTCTGTTATTACTTCAGGAACTCACTCTTTGGCACTTCCTTTCCGTCAGGTATTCGTCAATGAATGTAATTATATTGTAAATAGCAATGACGACCCTATCTTCGAGATACCATTTGCAAAGAACTCAACTGGTAGCATGGGTTACATTCAGGGACCGAAAGGCGAAAATTATGAAGGTGTAACATCGGGCAAAAATGTTTGGGGTAAAAGTGACGGAAGTGCTCGTTTGAATGCTTTTTACCGTTATTCATTTGACGAAGAAGATTCTCGTCGCGACTATGTGAATGGTATGTGGTATTATCTCTATGATGGAACTCCTTCAATACTTACAGACTACACGGTGTTCAATAACAAATGGTCTAAGTTCTGGTCAAATTCTGGTAACACTCTGGGTGCAGGTAGTTCAGGTAATACAGGTATAAACTATCCTTATATGCGTTATGCCGACATACTTTTAATGTATGCTGAAGCTGTTAACGAATTAGAAGATGGTGTTGGTGGTGCTAACGGTACAAAAGCTATTGAAGCTCTCAGACAGGTTCGTGCACGTGCAATTACGAATGGAGCTAAGGTCGATAGTTATATAGCTTCTGTTTCTGGTTCAAAAGCTACCTTCCTAAAAGCAATTTTAGATGAACGTAAATGGGAATTTGCGGGTGAGAATATGCGTTGGAAAGACTTGGTTCGTAATAATTTATATGGAGAAGTGCTTTATTACAGTTTCTTGCGCTACTATGCGGTGGCCGAAAATGCAGCAGGTACATCAGATCATATTGAGGCAGTAGAACAATACGATGGTAAACCTGGTTATTTGGAGTTGACTCTTCCTTACACAATATATTACAGGATTGCCACCAACCCCAATAACATAAGTGTATATCCAAATACCACACTTGATGTACTGGAACTCTATAATCCATACAAGTCTGACAAATATCCAGGAACAGGATGGTCAACAGGAGACTATTACGGATGGTGGAATGATGCTGACGGATGTCCGAAAGATCAATGCCTTTTCTCATTCTATGGATTTATTCGTGGTGATCGTGGAGGAAATATCTATCTTGTTAAAGATGGTGAAGCTTATTCACAAACCGGGCCCACAAACTTGCCTGTGGTACGCTATATTCTGCCTTATCCGAATGCTGCTGTTCAACGTAGTGCCGGTGCATATAAGAACTATTATGGTTATACCAAATAATCAAATTGAAAATTATACGATATGAAAAATAAAATATTATACATACTGATGCTACTCTTGTCTGTCTCGTTTTATTCTTGTAAAGACGATGAGGTAGTGAACGGTGATGGCTACTCTTCCGAAAGAGAGTTTATGACCATGTTCCGTAAGGATGACAATACAGGTAAGGGAGATTCCGACCCTTATCGCTGCCAGGCTGTTAATTTGAACGATATTCAGCTTTATTGGTATGGAGTGAAAGGTTGTGCCGGTTACGAAATCAAGATGGCTTTGCAGCCTAATGTATCTTCTGGTCTTGCTACAGATTGGGAAAATCCTGACTATATTCTGTTTGATACGATTGTTGGTCCCGAAGTTACAGATCTTTTGATAAAAGATCTTCAGTATAGTACTGATTATCGTTTTGCCATCCGAACTCTTTCCAAAAAGGGAGAAGCCTACCATTCTAAGTGGTATGGTTATGGTAGCGGACGCCAATGGGCCGACTATATGGGAATCACGACTGGAGACAGATACAATGTTCCAGAGGTAATAGTAGTGAACGAAGTCACTAAAACGACTTTCCGCGTCAATATTGACCGAGCTTATGCCACATCTGGTGACAATGGTACTTTCAAAACTAATTTTGAAGTAGATGGAGATGGTAATTTCGTGATGCAAACTATTACAGTTGAAGCATCTCCTACCAATCCTGAGGCAACTGTTCCTGCAAAATGGAAAAATTACACTATCACTGCAGCAGATTTTCAACGTGGATACATTGACGTTGATGGCTTGCAGGAAAACAGTGTATATGTAATTAATGCGATAAACAATAATATCCCGGTTCATTGGGACGCCATTTATAATACTTGTGTTATCCGTATGGATGGTGACCCGGGAGCGCCTATCCTTATTAAGCATTTCTGCGATCCTAATGATACCATTCCAGGGGCAAAAGAGTATAATGCTTCAAGGCTTGACACCATCATATCCAACTATAACAAAGATTCATCTTTGGCTGAAGGTACTATTTTTGAATTAGAGGGTGGAAAAACATACTATTTTGCAACCAACGTATCTTTGTGTAAAGGTTTGACCTTACGCACTAAAGCAGGTACTGGTCGTGCTAAAGTGTTAATGAATGGAATGTCAACAATTAATGGAGCGGCTCAAGCTATGAACTTCATGTTTGGTCGTCAACCACAATCCGGCGAGCTTGGCGGTATCAATATCAAATCGCTTATATTTGAAGATATTGATTTTGATTGTCCGTTAGCTAAAAATTATGGAGATGGTGCAGCGACAGGTAATTACTTCATCAACATGTATTCTAATGGTATGGCCGTAACACTTCAATCGTTTGAATTAAAAAATTGTACATTCCAACGTATGATTCGTGGTTTCGTCCGAGTACAAGGTCTTAACCGTAAGAACTTCGAGAAGTTTATTGTAGAAGACTGTCTATTCTATAATTGCGGTTATTATGATAATACAGGTCGTGGTTATGCATGGATTGCCGGTGATGGTACTCCTGGTACTGGTAAATCAAACATTTATGCAAACATGATTTTCCGTAAAAATACTTTCTATGATTCTCCACGTACCTGCTTCTTTACGGACAATGGTAAGGATTTGCCGTGGCCAAGTAATGTTCAATACAATATTACACTCGAGAACAATACATTTGTAAATTACAGTACCCGTTCTACCGGACGTAAGATTTTCGACCTGCGATATCTGCCTGGTGGAAGTAAGATTACAGTGAAAAAGAATCTTTTCATTCTGACTAAGAAAGATGGTGATGCTCGTAATTTATATATGGAAGGTATGGATATTCGCCAGATTAACGGTTCAGGTAAGATTACATTCGATGTTCAGCAGAATTACTCAACAAATACAAACCTGATCAATGGAAGTATATTCTCAGCTTCAGCTTTCAGTGCCAGCAAAAACAGTGCAGGCTTCTGGGCAGATTCTAACATTTTAGGTAAGGCAGAGCTTGATGTGCATTTAGGTACTGTTGGTATTTCACCTACTGACTTGATGACAGATCCGAATCCGCCTTATGTAAGTCCGGATCCGAATATGCACGAGATTAGCAACCTCAACGGTCTCTATTACAAGAATACGGATGCCGTTCGAAATCACGAAATTTACAAACTGGGAATTGGTGATCCAAGATGGGCTAAGAATGTAATGCCTTAAAATATAACCTATATGAGATCGTAAGATTTTGTTAGTGATATCTTATAAGGAGGGTGTATCGTATTTAAGTACAATACACCCTTCATTATTTCCAAACTTATAATAATTGAACCATTAATTAGAAGTGAAAACAAGTTTATAGCTCCTTTGGAACTTAAATTGTTACTTTATTTACTAACTATAATAACTATGTTTAAACGAAACTTAATCTATATGCTGCCTCTTTTTATCTTGTCAAGTTGCAGCCAACAAACTTATAAAGCGGCTTCATTATCGCCAGATGAACGAGCGAAGCTCTTACTTCAAGAACTTACGCTGGAAGAAAAAATATCATTAATGATGGATAACTCTCAATCTGTTGAGCGCCTGGGTATCAAACCATATAACTGGTGGAACGAAGCGTTGCATGGAGTGGCTCGTGCAGGCTTGGCAACTGTCTTCCCTCAACCAATTGGTATGGCAGCATCTTTTTCACCTGGTACGGTGTATCAAGTATACAATGCTGTGTCTGATGAGGCTCGTGCCAAGAATACTTACTACACTTCACAGCGAAGTTATGAACGTTATCAGGGCTTGACTATGTGGACTCCCACAGTAAATATCTATCGGGATCCTCGTTGGGGAAGAGGTATTGAAACTTATGGTGAAGATCCTTATCTAACAAGTCGGATGGGAGTTATGGTAGTTAAGGGCCTGCAAGGTGCTAACGACGGATATTACGATAAGCTTCATGCTTGTGCCAAGCATTTTGCCGTACACTCTGGTCCGGAATGGAACCGACACGAATTTAATGTGGAAAAAATTAAGCCGCGTGATTTGTACGAAACTTACCTACCGCCTTTCGAGGCATTGGTGAGAGAAGCTAAAGTAAAAGAAGTAATGTGTGCCTATAATCGTTTTGAAGGAAAACCATGTTGTGGGAGCGATCGCCTGCTGATGCAGATTCTCCGTAAAGAGTGGGGCTTTGACGGCATTGTGCTTTCCGATTGCGGTGCCATTGCCGATTTCTATAATGAACGTGGCCATAAAACCCATACCGATGCTGAGTCAGCTTCGGCCGCAGCAGTTCTTAGCGGAACAGATTTGGAATGTGGATCTAGCTACCAATCATTGGCTAAAGCAGTTAAACAAGGAAAAATAGACGAAAGTTCCATAAATATAGCTGTTAAACGCCTGTTAGAAGCTCGTTTTTCATTGGGAGAAATGGATGATCCGAAAAACGTATCTTGGACAAAGATTCCTTTCTCGGTAGTAGCCTCAGCAGAACATGACTCATTGACTCTCGATATTGCACGCAAGTCAATGACCTTGCTCATGAATAAAAATAATATTTTGCCGCTGAAACGTGGTGGACTAACTCTTGCTGTTATGGGACCAAATGCCAACGATTCCGTTATGCAATGGGGAAATTATAATGGCATGCCACCGCATACAGTCACTATTTTGAATGGTTTGCAAAAAGCATTGGGAAATAATGACAAGCTTATTTACGAACAAGGTTGTGGGTGGGTAGAACGGGCACTTATTCAAAGTGCCTTCAATCTTTGTAAGTCGGCAGACGGACCAGGATTTGGCGCACGCTATTGGAACAATGTTACCCGTGACGGCAAGCCCGTTACAGCCGCTCAGGTAACTACTCCTTTCCATTTCTGCACATCGGGTGCAACTGTATTTGCTCCTGGAGTAAATCTTACAGATTTCTCTGCAACTTATAACAGCGTATTTACTCCAGAACAGTCGGGTGAAATTGTATTTGATATTTATGCTTACGGTTCAGGGCGTTTGCGTATAAATGATAAAGAGGTAAAGAGTTTCTCCAACAAAAATGGTGCTCGAAAATCTACTTACAACCTGCAGGTACAAGCTGGAATATCTTATAATATTGAACTTGATTTCGAATACCTCAGAAGTGATGCCCAACTTAACTTTGACCTTGGTTTCAGGAAGGAAGCCGACATAGAGAAATCTGTGGAAAAGGTAAAAGATGCAGATGTAGTAATATTCGCAGGTGGTATCTCGCCAAGCCTCGAAGGTGAAGAAATGGGTGTTAACCTTCCTGGTTTTAAGAAAGGCGACCGTACAGATATAGAGCTTCCTGCCGTTCAAAGAGAGTTGATTGCAGCTTTGCATCGTGCCGGTAAAAAGGTTATTTTCGTTAACTGTTCCGGTTCACCCATTGGTCTGGAACCTGAAACAAACAAATGTGAGGCTATATTACAGGCATGGTATCCTGGGCAAGAAGGAGGAAAGGCCGTTGCCGAAGTTTTATTTGGAGATTACAATCCTGCAGGACGATTGCCGGTAACATTTTATCGTAACGTATCACAGCTTCCTGACTTTGAAGATTATAATATGAGTGGAAGAACCTATCGTTACATGATACAAGAGCCTCTTTTCCCTTTTGGTTATGGATTAAGCTATACAACCTTTGAGTATGGACAAATGAAACTGGAGAAAGATACAATTAAAGTTGGGCAATCATTGAAGTTCACCGTTCCGGTAACTAATATCGGCAACAGGGATGGAGAAGAGGTTGTTCAGGTTTATCTGAGAAAGCATCACGATGCAGACGGACCTATTAGGACCTTGCGTAACTTTAAGCGCGTAAGTATTCCTGCAGGAAAGACAATTAATGTTGAATTCCAACTGAAGGATAAAGAACTGGAATGGTGGGATTCCTCATCTAACACCCTAAGAGTCTGTGCAGGAGATTATGATATCATGGTAGGTGGTAGTTCACAAACAGAAGACTTGTTGCAACATGCTTTCACCATTGAATAACCACGATTGACTTGATATAACAGACGGGAGGTGAAAATCTTCTGTCTGTTATTCCAAATCAATGACTTTTGGCTATTCTTAATCGTTCTGTTTTTTTTCTTTACTATACTCAGACGGCGAAGCTCCGAATTGTTTCTTAAAGCACTTACTGAAATATTTGGGATCATTAAAACCTGTCATGTAAGCCACTGTTGATACATTATATTCTCCAGAATCAATCAATTGTTTTGCCCGCTTAATACGCATCTCACGAATAAAATCTACGGGAGACAATCCTATGATTGCTTTCAGCTTTTGATAAAAAACAGTACGTCCCATTCGTATTTCCAGTGCAAACTCGTCAATTGTAAATTTGGAATTATCCATATTTTTTTCCATCACCTCCATCACTTGTTGCATAAATAATTCGTCAGAGTTAATTATTTGTGGTTTGGAGGGCACTATTTCAATTGGGACGTTTGAAGTAGCTTCCTTATTTTCCGGCCATTGTTTTAGGTAAAGTTCATGTAACTGTTTACGCTGATTAAGCAGTGATTTTATACGTGCTTTAAGGTAAGCAGAACTGAACGGTTTGGTAATATAGTCATCAATACCCTGCTCCAGTCCGTAAATACGGTCATCCAGAGAAGATTTTGCAGAAAGCAGAATAATTGGAATATGGCAAATGTCACGGTTTTCTTTAATAGCTTTAACCATATCCAAACCATCCATTACTGGCATCATTACATCACTGATGATGAAATCGGGCATGTGTTTAATAGCCTTTTCCAATCCTTCTTGCCCGTCATTTGCTTCAATTACATTATATATACCAGATAATATGTCATGAAGGAAGGTTCTTAATTCAGAATTATCTTCCACTACCAATACCGAAACAACTTCCTGATTATCAAGATTACTTTCGGGAATCATAGATTTTCTTTCTGTTACTTCCTGATAGGTTTGTTCTTGAACAGATATTCCTGAATTTTCAGGATTTTCGTTGCTTTGAGCAAAAGATGACTGAGAGTCATTTAAAATGAATTCCGTATTTTCTTTTCCTTCATAAGCTTTCTCTTCCAGGGGTAATGTTACAATAAACTCACTGCCAATTCCCGACTGACTATTTACCTGAATAGTACCTTGATGTAATTCAATCAGCTCCTTGACAAGAGACAATCCGATACCCGATGAAGGTTGTAAAATGTTATAGCGCACAAGCGTTTCGAACCGCTGAAACAAACGTTGTTGTTTTTTGAGATCAATTCCAATACCTTCATCCTTTACGGAAATTACAAGATTCTCATTTTCCATGCTGGCCGATACTGTGATGGATTTATTGTCGGGTGTGTACTTAAAAGCATTGGATATTAAATTGAAAAAAATCTTTTCAAATTTGTCCTGATCTATCCAACCGGAGATTATATCCGGATGCGAATGTAAGCGGAAATCAATATGTTTTTCTTCTGCTATCAGAAGAAAGTTATCCATTACCCGTTGCAATAAAGTTATGATATCACTCTTTTCCAGCAATACTTTCATTTTCTTATTCTCTATTTTACGGAAATCTAGTATCTGATTCATTAAACGCAGCATACGTTCTGTGTTCTTATGTACCAGTGTGAGATGTTTGCGCGCGTTTGGAGAAAGAGATTCATGCTCGAGTATTTCACTTATGGGACTACTGATAAGAGTTAACGGTGTACGTAATTCATGAGATATATCTGTAAAGAATCTTAGTTTGATATTAGATAATTGATGCTCGAGGTTTATTTGATTATGCAGCCTATAAATGTAAAAAAATGTATATACAATAGCAGCCGTAAACAGAATGAATAAAAGAACATATAGAATCCATGCCCAGTAAGTTTCCCAGAAAGTGGGAAGTACATGGATTGAAAGAGTGCGAACATTATTTATCCATACACCGTCACTGTTTGTAGAACGTATTTGCAATTCATATTCTCCCGGAGGAAGATTTATGTAGTTAGCTGTGCGGTTATTATCTACTTCATTCCATTGCTCTTCTAATCCGTTGAGTCGATAAGCATACTTAATGGCTGTAGGTTCAATATAATCTAATGCTGCAAACTGGAAGGCAACATTGCGCTGAGAAGGCTGAAGCTCCAGTTCTTTCAGGTCATCAATATCTTGTGACTGCTGAATTCCTTGTATCTTCAGACCGGTAAATACGATACGCGGAATGTACTTGCTCTTGCTTAACGAAGCTGGATTTACCTCCAGAATACCACCTTCGGTGCCCAAAATCAAATGTTTATGCAAGATAACCGGTGCGGCATCACTGAAATAAGTTTCTTTTTGAAGATATCTCTTATCGTAATTGTCAAAAGTGCCTGTTTTTGGATTGAATTTGGAAAGTGCATTTTCACATATTACCCATAAATTCTTTTGTGAATCTTCAATCATGGATAAAAGCAAGTCGGAAAACAATCCATTTTTCTTTGTATAGGATTTAAATTTTATATGATTGGTTAGTAAATTATTTGATATTATTTGGTTTATTCCTCCTGTAAAGGTAAGAGCATACGTCTGTTTTTTACTGTCAGTATAGATATATGTTACATCATTGCTACATAGGCTGGATGGAATCTCTGGTGTACGTACATTTTGGTAAAATCTGATAGCTCCCGGATTCCGGAAATCAGGAGAAAACGTGAGAAGTCCCTCTGTAGTACCAACCAATATTGCTTTATTTACTTCCTTTATGATTCGTATTTTGTAGAATTTGTTGTGAGGATATCCTTTTAAAGTGTTACCACTGTGCATAAAGCGTACTTCTCCTTGAGGAGTTTCTTCCAATAAATTCAGTCCGCCACCATAAGTGCCTATCCAAATGCGATTCCTGCTGTCTTGATATATTGAGTAAATGCTGTTATTGCTTAAACTATATGGGTTCTTTTCATCATGGGCAAATCTTTGTATCTTAAATCGGTTATTCCCTTCTTTTTTGAGTCTGAAAAGCCCGTCCCATTTGCTTCCCATCCATACATACCCTTGTTTGTCTTCAAGAAAGCAATAGATATTTTTTGAAAATGGAACTTTCTGGATGCTAATGTTTCCTGATGAAGTAAGGTAACCTTTTAAGGTACCATCTTCGTTATCTATTCGGATAAATCCTTTTTTATTTGCCATCCAAAAGTTCTTGTTGCTGTCTTTCAAAAAAGCACGCGTATTATAACCATAATCAAAGGGGCGTTCCTTGCAGGCATTGGGCAAGAAAGAAATCTTACTCAATTCATAATTATTTGTATACCAAAAATTCTTCTGATTATCTAATAAGTATCTTAATACAACAGGTGTAAACTTAGACTTCGGATCGTTATAGTCTGTATAATAAGGTTTTAATTGTTGACTTTTACGGTCGTAATAACTAAGACAACCCAATTCAGGAATTACCCATAATGTTCCTTGAGCATCTTCAAAAACGCCCTCTCTGCTTTGTCTTTCTGCTGTAGGCATATCTTCTATCGGAGTTTGATAATATTGTTTTTCTCCGTTTTTAAGATTATAACGAGTTACTCCTGCCGATTTAGAGAATATCCACAATTCATTATGGCTGTCCTTAAATATACTTTTTACATCGAAGGAAGATTGAGTATTCATACGAATATCTATAAATCTGAATTTTTTTCTCTTGGCATCGAATATGATAATTCCGTTTTCTGTACCTAGTCCGATAGTGTCTTTCCCCAGATTATGTATGCTGTTCAGATGAGAATATTTGTGTGGTATTTTTAGGAACTGTAGTTGTTCCGTACTTTGATTGTAAAAGGCAAGGCGATCATTTGAAGATACCAGATACATATTCTGACCGTTCTCGCATACATATTTGAATTGTATGTTGCCAGGCATTCTTTTTTTACCGATAATCTGAATACCTTTATCGGTAAAAACCCATTCGTCGCCATCTTTATCCTGAATAATCCTGGATATTTTTTTCCCGGGGAGGTTTCCGGTTTTATAACTGTAAAATGAAATACCTTCATTCTTACCTTTTCTGTATTGTTCTTCATTTACTCGAAAAGCTCCGTTATCGCATGCAATCCAGGTTACACCTTTAGGCAATGCATATATTTTATTAATAGTATAGGTGCTCTTTTTTTTTGCTTCTATAGGTTGCAGAATATCAATAAATCTTTCTTTTCTACAATCGAACAAATAAATTCGGCTATCATAAGTCTGACACCATATATCGCCATGCTGATTGGCCGTTATGCGATACAATCTGTTACTAGTTAGTGTACATCCGTCACCTGGATAAGCTTTGTAGTTTTTAAATGAATAACCGTCAAACTTGCTTAAACCGTTCCATGTAGAAAGCCAGATAAAACCTTTTATATCTTGTACTATATTAACTACAGTTCGTTGTGGCAATCCACTATATGTTGAATAGTGTTGTATCTGACAAACTGGCTGAGCATGAGATATTGCAGGCAAGCAGAGGAGGATACAAACATAAAATAGAGTGCATTTATAGAATGTTTTCATAACGGTATTCTTTGAGTCTGTAAATTTATATAAAAAATGCATTCTACAAGCAAGAAAGTATAAAATAGGTGTATTTTTCGTAATCTAAATTAAACGGGCTTCATGTAATTTAATTGGGAATACACTTACGATAATCAGGATGCACAGACTTTGAGGTGTCTTTGTTAAAAGATTAAGTCGGAGTTTTGTAATATCCCAACGTGATCTTCAGAAAACTATTACTGTGAAAAAGAGATCAGCCTATTAACAGCTTTACTCTATATCAAGATTATACTTATCAAGTAATCCGATAACTTCCATTCTGGAGAACCTTGCTTTTCGTATCCGGTTTATTTCAGGGTCAATAGAATAATTATAAGATGTACGGAAATCAGCTTTTTCAAGATTAGTTCTGGCAAAGATTGTTCTGCTGAGGTTGCAGTTCTTGAAAATAGAATTGCTCAGCTCAGTCTCGGTAAAATCTACCTCCTGCAAATCGCAATTTATAAAATTAGTTGCTTTCAGCTTTAGTTTGTAAAAAGAGGCTAAATGAAGGATGCATTCTTCAAAGGAAAAGGAGATAAGAAAGTTGTTGCACTCCTCAAAGTTTAATCCAACCAGCTTACTATTTACAAACTTTACATCTCTGAATATAGTGTTTTTGATAGCTGCCATACTAAAATCGCAATTACTGAACTGACAATCAATAAAAGCAATATTTGATAAATCGGCATTGGTGAAAATGCAATTAATAAAAGTGCAGTTTGAATATTCTCCTTTTGCCAGCTGTTCATTCAGGCAGTTAATGCCTCTGAACTCTTTGTTCTCAAAAATCAGGTTCGCCATAAATCTTTAGTTAAATACCTAAGTGCGCAAAGGTAATAATTGATCTGCTATCATATTCTATTATTATCTCTTTAATCGATTTCTTTTTATTTCTGATATGATTTGACTATTTTTGTGAGATGAACCAGGGATAGGTGTTCTGATTAAAGTGCTCATAATATACTATTTTCTGCAATACATAAAACTTTTAACCTTATTATTAATCTTAATATGCATTTGTGAAACTCGAATTATGAGAATATTATTGAAATGTTTTATTGCTCTAATATTATGTCTGGTTGGTATTACAGCTAAAGCTGAGCTAACTAATAGCATGTTTAATATTAGGCATATTGGTTATGCAGAAGGCCTAAGTAGTCAACGCGTGTTTTCTATTGTCGAAGATAATCAAGGTGTAATGTGGATTGCCACGAAAACAGGAATAGATCGATATAATGGACATGTTATAAAGAGTTATACCTTGCCAGGTCATTTTTACTATGGAGATTTAGCCGGACGTAGGCTTCGTTTACTGTACAACGAAAAATATGGCCTTTGGGCTTATGATCACACTGGAAGAATTTACCATTATTCCATCCAAAATGATTGTTTTGAACAATATCTATATTTGGGACAATTTATTAGTGGGGAAATCATTCTGAACAAGCTCTATATTGACCATAAAGGAACATTATGGTTTGGACTGAACAAAGGGCTGTACAAGAAGGAGGCAGACAATCATGTAATTCCTATTGTTCGTGAACAGTATGTAAACGACATTATTTCTGTAGGAAAATCGCTTTTTGTAGGTACTTCTACAGGAGTATTGCAACTCTCATATTCTCAATTAAACAAGACGCACCGGTTAATAAATAGACACGATGTACAGACTCTATTCTTTGACTCCGCTAAAAATGAACTTTGGATAGGTACATTCAATAGTGGTTTACTGGTGATGAACTTGAACACTCTCAATTTAATTCCTTTAAAAGAACAATGTCCCAGTTTTCTCAATCCGATACGAGCCATTACAAGCTACGACTCTCATACAGTATTAGTAGGAATAGATGGTGGAGGTGTGTATGTGGTGGATCGAGATTTGAAGGAATCACATTTACTGATGAATACAGAAGATAGTACTGACAATTTCTTACGAGGCAATGGAATTTATGCCGTTACAAAAGACCACCAGGGAAATATTTGGATAGGAAGTTATACCGGAGGTGTATCCATCGCCATTTTATTGAAATACCCTATTATAACATTGACGCATGAAAGAGGAACCCCACAATCTTTAGCAAACAACAATGTTAATGATATAGAAGAAAATATTAATGGAGACTTGTGGTTTGCCACTGATCTTGGAATTAGTATTTTGAATAGCTCTTCAAGCAAATGGAATCATTACTTGAAAGGTGATGTGGCAGTTGCTTTGTGTAAAGGAGAAAATGGTTCAACTTGGGTAGGAACTTATGGAGATGGAATTTACCTTTTGGATATTCATGGACGCATCATTCGGCATCTCACTAAACAGCGAGGAGAACTAACTACCAATCACATATTTTCCATCAAGCAAGATAAGGATGGAGACTTATGGATAGGAGGGTTGGATGGATACCTGTTGATGATGGAAAAAGGAGGACGGCATAAACGATCATACGATATAAAATGGATTCAATCCATAGAGGTAGTTAATCGTGACCAAATAGCCGTGGCCACTGTAAATGGTTTCTGCCTGGTTAACAAACGCAATGGAAATATACAGCATTATGCAAGTGCCCAGGAATATCACAAACAAAATACCAGTGCCTATATTGTTGCTATGCTTTTCAATGGCGACGGCACTGTTTGGTTAGGTACTGAAGGAGGTGGACTGAACCTATATGACATGCGTACTCGAGTATCGAAGACTTTCACTACACGAGAAGGTTTGCCATCTAATGATATAAATAGTCTGCAACGTGACCAAATGGGGCGTTTATGGGCAAGTACAGGAAAAGGACTTGCTGTAATAGATCACCTGCACGTTTCAAATCTCAATTATGTGGGAGACATAGACAAGGAATACAATAAGTCTTCATTTGCACGATTAGCAAATGGAAAATTTGCTTATGGCAGCACAAATGGCGTTGTCTTTGTCACGCCCAATGCCATTACCGGAGCAGACTATCAGGCTCCATTGAGATTTACCGGTCTGACGGTTGATTATCTAAGTGCAAAAGAAGAGAGTCGTTTACGTCCTATTATTCACGACATGTTGGCTAACGGTGCAGCCCGGCTTGATTATAGTCACAACTCATTTGTGGTCACATTCGAGTCGATAAACTATCGCTTCCAACGCGATATTGTCTATCAGTATATTTTAGATGGATATGATAAATACTGGAGCGACCTATCTGTCAATGGCATGGCACAATACACAAACGTATCTCCGGGGTCTTATCTTCTCAAGGTACGCAGTTTACGCAGAAGCGATGGGAAGATAATTTCAGAGCGTACGCTTATATTAAAAGTGTCTCAACCTTGGTGGAATTCTTGGTGGGCATGGGTGTTTTACATTTGCATTATAGGAGCCGTCTTTTACTTTATTTTGCGGTATAAGAGCAGCCAATTCCAAAAAAAATACGATGAAGACAAAATAAGATTCTTCATCAACACGGCACATGATATTAGAACACCGGTGACGCTTGTAATGGCACCATTGGAAGATTTGTGCAAAGAAAATGGACTTTCTGAAAAAGCCCTCTATTTTTTGGATTTGGCACGTAGTAACACTCGTAAACTTAATACATTAATTACACAATTACTTGAATTTGAGAAAGTTGATACTAATAAGCATCAACTAGTATTGAGCCCATTGAACCTCAATGACGTTCTTGCAGAAGAGGTTGCCAGTTTTCAATCATTTTGCGACAAGAAACAATTACACTTGAGTGTTTCTTTTCCCGATGAAGACGTTTGCATTATGGCAGATAGGTATATCGTAGAGATGCTGTTGGACAATCTCATCTCCAATGCCTGTAAATACACGATGCCGCAGGGCGATATCCACCTATGCTTGAGTTGCACTAAACGAAAGGCCATTATAGAGGTGAAAGATACTGGTATCGGCATTCCGAAAAAAGCATGGAAGCATTTGTTTACCGATGTTTACAGGGCGAAAAATGCGTTGGAATCGCACGAGATAGGAACAGGATTCGGTCTCCTGCAAGTGCACCGTATAGTGAAGATGTTACATGGAAAGATCACCTTCCAATCTGAGGAAAACAAAGGTAGTGTCTTTACTCTAATACTGAAAAGAACTGATTTAATCCCAGTGCAAGTGCCTAAGCAAACTATTGCACCCCGGGAACTTTTGCCCACAGAAACTACAGACGTTATAAAATATGAAAGTAAAGAAGCTCAAGGTACAAATAGCCAGGCAGCCAAAAACACCTTGCTTATTGTAGAGGATCACGAGGCTCTTCGCTATTATCTACGTAAAACTTTTGAGCATGATTATCGGGTCGTTGAAGTTCCTAACGGACAAGAAGCGCTCTCATTTCTTTCAAACGAATATCCTGATTTAATCCTATCTGACGTTATGATGCCAGGCATACAAGGAGATGAGCTTTGCAAATTAGTTAAAGATAATCCGGATACATCAGGTATCCCTTTCATTCTGCTTACCGCAAAAGTTAACCATGATGCAGTGGTTGAAGGATTAAAGAAAGGTGCAGACGACTACATTCCCAAACCTTTCAGCACTGAGATTCTGAAGCTTAAAGTACAGAGTTTGATTGAAAACCGAAATAGACAAAGAAACTTTTTTATGCGGCAAGCTATAAAACAAGTCGAATTGAACAATAATCACATAAACAGTGAAGAAAGTGAAAACGCTATAGAAGAGACAGAAGCCCTTGATAGCAAAGTAGACGAAATATCCATGAACACTATGTCGGAAGGTGACCGTCAATTTGTTATCCGAGCGACACAATTCGTTATTGAGAATATGGATGGCACTGATTTTAATATAAATATCTTATGTCAACAAATGGCCATGAGCCGAACTCTTTTTTACAGTCGTCTTAAATCATTAACAGGGAAAGCTCCACAAGAATTCATTCGCATAATACGACTTCAAAAAGCTGCCGAGCTATTAAAAGAAGGTAAAAACGTAACTGAAGTTGCTGTTGAAACGGGATTTATAAATACTAAATATTTTAGTTCATTGTTCAAGAAACAATTCGGTGTTCAACCAAGCAAATACCAGCAAAACGATTAGGCTTTCAAATGATTGAATGTTATAACTTTTAATTTTATCTCTCTTATGAAAGTGCCAATAATATAATTATTATTGGCACTTTTTTTATTTCGCATAACACTCTGCTTTTGTAGTATTTCTTTTATAGGAGTACAGATAAAAGAATGTATGGAAAAGCACTTTTTTGTCTGTTAAGAGAAAAATTGTCTGCAATCAAACCTTAAATGTCAGCTATCAACCCATTGATTTTATTCACTCTTACCACCTTTGCACCAAGCTTGTAGAAAAGAAGTTGGATGCAATAGTCAATTAAGTAAGAGAGTAAATATCTGTTGCCAATTATATACAAGAAGTCTCTTGGAAAATAAGTTTAACCAAAATACAATAATATGAAAAAAGTAACAGCCTTATTGTTATTATCATTGTGCTCAATACAGCAATCTTGTTCATCTAATGATTTGGATTTAAAACCAAAAGAAGAGCAAGAGAATACAGTTTTCAAAGAAGATTTTGATGCTTTTAATAGAAATATATGGACTAAAGAAGTTCATGAAGCAGGATGGACCAACCAGGAACTTCAAGCATATGACGAGGCACATGTGTCAATTGGTAAAGACGACGGTAAATCGGTATTGATTTTAACAGCCGAACGCAAAGGAAACAAGATAATCTCCGGACGAGTAAATACCAAAGGAAAAAAGAACTTCAAGTACGGAAAGATAGAAGCAAGCATAAAAATTCCCAAAACAGCTAATGGTCTGTGGCCCGCATTTTGGATGATGGGAGACAATAATAAACCTTGGCCGCAATGTGGAGAAATAGACATAATGGAGATGGGTGAACATGGCGGAATTACTTCGGGTGCCACTGAAACACAAGTGAATACAGCCATTCATTATGGAACCGATGCTGGAACCGGACATCGGCAAGAATACCATTTGGCGAATGTTGCCAACAGTCTGCAAGATGGTAAATATCATATCTATTCATTAGAGTGGAACGAAAATAGCCTCAAAATAGCCATCAACAACATCACATTATATTCCTTCGACATCAGCAAGAGCAGCGAAAGCTATGATTATTTCCATGATAATTTCTATATATTATTTAATCTTGCTGTAGGTGGTTCTTTCACAGGAATCACAAACATAAATGATATTACAGCATTGAAAGATGGGGAAAAAGTGAATATGTATATTGACTGGGTAAAAATCTTTTATTAATCTTAATTATACATTCTATGAAAGTAAGAATTTGTAAGTACACGTTGTTCTGTGGTACACTGTCTCTCTTCCTATTGGGAGTCATTCCACAAATAAAAGCAACAACAAAACCCAATTATTCTGCAATTGTACAACAAGGAAACAGAATTACAGGAACAGTGAAAGACGCTAATGGTCCTATTATTGGAGCCTCTGTCATTGAGAAAGGAACTACAAACGGAATCATTACCGATGTGGACGGTAAATTCAGCTTGAATGTTCAGCCTGGTGTTACACTTGTTATCAGTTGCATAGGATACAAGTCTAAGGAAATAAAAACCGGTCATGGTTCAATAAACATCGTTTTGGAAGAAGACAGCAAGCTGCTTAGCGAGGTAGTGGTTACAGCTTTGGGAATCAAGAGAGAACGTAAGGCATTGGGTTATAGTTTAGACGAAGTGAAAGGTGATGCCTTTACTAAGGCAAAGGAAACCAATGTGATTAACTCTATGGCGGGTCGTGTACCAGGATTGATAGTCAGTCAAACCGCAGGCGGACCATCTGGATCCACACGTGTGATTCTGCGTGGTAGTACTGAGATGACTGGTAATAATCAGCCTCTATATGTCATTGATGGTGTACCCCTTGACAATACTAATTATGGTAGTGCCGGTACAGCTGGAGGTTTTGACCTTGGCGACGGCATATCAAGTATTAATCCCGATGACATTGAGAATATGTCAGTACTTAAAGGACCAGCTGCGTCTGCCCTTTATGGTAGCCGTGCCAGCCACGGTGTCATCCTTATCACCACCAAGAAAGCTAACGGACAAGAGAAGCTTAATGTAGAATACAACGGAACACTGACCTTCGATACGCAGTTGGCAAAGTGGAACGATGTACAGGAAGTATATGGTATGGGTAGTAACGGAACCTACAGCATTGATGCCGTATCTAACACAAACAAAAGCTGGGGCCCAAAGGCAGATGGAAGTAACATGCTGAGATACTTCGATGGTGTTGAACGTCCTTATCTTATTATTCCCGATAACGTTTCTGGATTCTTTCGTACAGGTCTTACAGCCAGCAATACAGCCATTATCGGTAAAAGCAATGGCAATACGGGTGTGCGTTTTACTTATACTGATATTCGTAACAAAGATATCGTGCCAGAGACCCACATGAGTCGTGATATCTTTAACCTTCGTGCCAATACTACTTTGGCCAATGTGGACTTCGACTTTAGTGCTAACTATACACGTGAGGATGTGAAAAACCGTCCTGCATTGGGTGATAGTAAGTCGAACATTGGTAAAAACCTGATGACACTTGCTACCACTTATGACCAAAAATGGCTAAAGACCTATCAGGATGGAAGAGGGGAGTATTCTAACTGGAACGGCATGGATCCTTACAACGTGAATCCATACTGGGATATATATAAGAACTCTAACAACTCCAAAAAAGACCAGTTTCGTTTCAACGGTAAAGCTGTTTGGAATATCAACAAGCACTTGAAATTACAGGGAACTATTGGATCGGAACTAAACTGGTTCATTTTTGAGGACTTCAAAGCTCCTACCACACCAGGTTATGAAGCGGGACGTCTGCAAAATAGTAATTTCCGGAACCGTATGTATAATTTTGAAGTACTCGGTCTTTACAACAATAGTTGGGGTGACTTCGACTTCAACGGCACTTTGGGTGGTAGTGTATACAAGGTGAACAACCTGACATCTATCACTACAGCAAAAGACATGCAGATTCGTGATGTGGTTGCTCTAATGAGCTTCAATGAAATGAGTATGGAACAGAATAGCTACCGCAAGCAAATTAACTCTATTTATGGAGCTTTCAATGTAGGGTGGAAACATATGCTCTACCTTGATGCTACCCTTCGTGGCGATCAGTCTTCAACTCTGTCCATAGACAATAACGTATATGTCTATCCATCTTTTTCGGGTAGTTTCGTCTTTTCAGAACTGGCCAAGTTGGGCAATATTTTGCCTTATGGAAAACTTCGTATGTCGTGGGCGCAGGTTGGTAGCGATACAGATCCTTATCAGCTAGGATTGGTCTACACAAAATCAAAGTTTACTTATCCCGGTTACACCATCGGTTATATCAACAATAACACAATTCCCAACAAAGACTTGATGCCAACGAAGACCAATTCGTTTGAAATAGGTTTGGATATGAAATTTTTGAAAAACCGCGTCGGTCTTGATTTTACTTATTACACACAGACTAGTAAGAACCAGATTATGGGTATGGCTAGCTCCTGGACATCAGGCTACACCTATCGTCTGATCAATGCTGGTGAGATAGAGAATAAAGGTATAGAAATCGCACTTAATACACGTCCTATACAAACCAAAGACTTCTCCTGGGATTTGAATCTGAATTTCTCAAAAAACAACAATAAGGTGAAAAAACTAGTTGATGGTATGGACATGTTTGAGTTGGAAAAGGCTCCATGGCTTGATGTTCAGGTGGCGGCGAAGGTAGGTGAGAATTTTGGCTCAATTGTGGGTCCTGATTTCAAACGCAATGAAAATGGGGATATTTTAATTAATTCGAAGACTGGTTTGCCAGAGTATGATAAAAGCAACCACGTGTTAGGCAATGCTTCGTGGGACTGGACGGGAGGTTTTTCTACTTCTTTTGCTTATAAGAATCTTTCACTTTCAGCCATTTTCGATGTGAAAGTGGGTGCCGATCTTTATTCTATGTCAGCCCGTGCTGCATACGAATCGGGCAAAAGCAAAGAAACGCTTATTGGACGTGAGGGATGGTATAAGTCTGAGGAACAGCGTCAGGCTGCTGGCATCACCAAAGGTTCTTCTACATGGAAGCCTACAGGTGGTTTCGTCGCTCCTGGTGTGATAAACAATGGTGATGGTACCTATCGTTCCAACGATATCAACATAAATCCCGAAGAGTACTGGATGAGTGTATGTCGCAATGCTCCATCAATGTTTATTTACGATAACTCTTACGTGAAGTGTCGTGAAATAACATTGAGTTATAATGTTCCAAAATCGTGGTTGAAAAACGTAGTGAAAGATCTCACTCTATCGTTTGTAGCGCGCAACCCATTTATTTTGTGGAAGAACATTCCTAACATCGATCCGGATTCCAATTACAACAACACTACTGGTATGGGTATGGAGTATGGTTCGTTACCATCACGAAAAAGTTACGGTTTCAACGTCAACGTGAAATTCTAAAGAAATCTGAAATTTAATTCATATATAAAGAATATATACAATGAAACACTATCAATCATATTTTATAATGATACTGGTGACATGTACAATGCTTTTCTCTGCATGCAGCGATGATTACATGGAAAGTATGAACACCGACCCATCGAAGGCTGCCACCATCGATCCGAACGCACAGCTTACTACTGCACAGTTGCAAACTTATGGTGATCTCGGCATGGTGGAGATTTACCGTAACTATCTCTATGCATTCAATCAGCAACTTATGGGATGCTGGAATACTACTAACTATGGTGGTCGCCACACGCTGGATAATAGTGAAATGAGCCGTGTTTGGACATCGTTCTATCCTATGGCTATTAAAAATATTACCGATGCCCAATTCCGTACTGCAGATAATGCTGAAAAGGTAAATATTAATTCTGCCTTGAGAATATACAGAGTTTATCTCATGTCAATCATTACTGATATTTATGGAGATGTTCCTTACAGCGAGGCTGGTAAAGGTTTTCTTGAAGAAAAATACAATCCTCGCTATGACAAGCAGGAGGATATATACAATGACTTTTTCATAGAACTTAGTAGTGCTGTAGCAAACCTTGATGCTAGCAAGGATAAGATTACAGGTGATGTAATTTTCAACGGCGATGTGGCAAAATGGAAGAAATTGGCCAATTCACTTCGTCTGCGCTTTGCAATGCGAATTTCAGACGTGGCTCCACAAAAGGCTCAGGAAGAATTTGAAAAGGCAGTTGTGGCTGATGGTGGTATATTTGAAAATGCGGCTGACGATGCGCTTATCAAGTATATGGATGTATCGTTCAGTTTTGGTCAGGAAGCTTATTCCGATTATAGAGGTAACGCCTTGTCTCAGTTGCTTTTCGGTAATGATCCAGCTAATAACCCTAGTTATATATGCTCTACATTGTTCAATCAGCTCAATAGCACCGGCGACCCTCGTACTTTTAGAATGACACGCTTTTATTATGACGGACTCATGAGCGCCACAAGTCCTGCCAATCGTGTTGATCTGACTGATGAGATGATTGCCAAAAATATCAAATTTCAGCCACGAGACCCCGGGGCTTACTCTTGGGAGCCTTGGCCTTCAGGCTATGACAGCGACATATTAAAAGAACTTGCCAAGAATAATCCTTCTGTTGCTCCTAGTGTGGCCCGCGAGACTGAACCCAAACTGGCCAATTACTTCCTCAAGGGCAGTAATCCAGGAGTGGTGATGACTTCTGCCGAGGTGAAATTTCTGTTGGCAGAGGCCAAGTTGAAAGGATGGAATGTTGGTAATACATCTGTCAATGATCTCTATAAGCAAGGTGTACGTGCGTCTATGGATTTTGTGACTTCTAATTATGGTTGTCCAGCAGTGTCAGACGAAGCCTTCAATGTGTTTATCCAAAATAATGGAATAGGCTATACTTATGAACAGAAAAAGGAGGCTATCAACACACAGGCATGGATTCTTCACTTTACCAATCCTGCTGAATGTTGGGCTAATGTTCGTCGTGCGGGTTATCCAAAGCTGAAATCGCCTGAGGCTTATGGCTTCGGTCAATTTTTAACTGGTGGTACCGATATCCCTGTGCGGCTTTGCTATCCTGTACTTGAATCGTCATATAATAAGACAGGCTACGAGGAGGCATTGAATCGCATGGGTGGAACAGACAGCTGGCACACACATGTATGGTGGGATAAAGAAATTACGGAATAACGATTATAACAAATAAGAGCTAATATGAAAAAGATATTTTTAATGTTGTTTGCTATGCTTGCTATGAACTTTGCATTCACAGCTTGCAGTGATGAAGCTCCGTTTTCAACGGCTACCGCAGATGACGAACCGCGAATACTTGATCCGATTTTTCCCGATCGCGTAAATGGAAATCTACCCATTATTGCCAACATCAACCGAGATGCAAATTTTACAATGAAGCTTACCGTTACACCTGCCGATTATACCACTGTTACGTGGCAGATTGACGGCAAAGAGGTGTCTATCGGAACAGCACTTGATATTAACCTCAAAGCCGGTACATATGGAGTTAAGGTTATAGTTTCTACTGAGGTTGGTAAATCTACTTCTCGAGAGGGGATCGTACAGGTAAATCCACTATCAGGTGATCCATGGACAACAGAAGTAGGCTTCGAACGTATTGTTGCACCAGACACCAAAGCACGTCTTTATGGTAATAATCTCGATATGGTGAAAAGTCTCATTATTGATAGTAAGACCATTGCTGTTGATGCTTATATAAACAATGAAAGTCAAAACTATATAGAATATGTCGTGCCAGCTGACTTATCAGAAGGTGAGCATCGAGTGATTCTTGTAGATACAAATGGCAATGAATATGGTGGTAATACTGTAAAAGTCACTAAGGCTGCACTTATCACTTCTGGAGCTGACCGTATTAATGCCAATAGAGAGTGGCTCATGACTGGTGTTAATCTTGATCAAATAGCTTCACTAACAATTGCAGGACAGTCTATTACAGAGTTTACACGACAATCTTCTACAGAAATTGTACTTATCTGCCCTGCATTGTCAGACGGAGACTATAACTTGACAGGAAAGACAAAGAGTGGAGAGAATGTGCAATTCTATGGCAATAAAGCTATTGCTACTGAAAAGACAGTCACAGTTTCTTCAAAAACTGTTCTCTGGCAAGGACATCACTACGTGTCGTGGGATCTTCCTGACGATAGTCCCAATAAAACTTTTAACTTGATTGGACAAGATGTATTTGCCCAAATAAAAGCAGGTGCTATCCTGAGTATTCACTATTCAGTGGCTCCTGAAGCTGAATATCATCAGCTACGCACAACTTCTGGTTGGTGGACCGATCTGTCTGGCACTTCTGTAATAGAATTTTCGCAAAACGGCGTGAAGGAAATACAGCTTACGCAAGACGTGCTGAATCAGATTAAGGAACAAGCCGGATTCCTCTGCGTTGGGCATGGCTATTATGTTGATATGGTGACATTACAGTAATAATTGCAAAGAATACTAATATCTATTATGACAGTAAAAAAAACAAGAATCATTTTAAGATTTATAACAATGGCTACCTGCTTTATGCAGGTAGCCACCTTTGCAAGTGCTAAGGATACCAAAACAGAGCAAAAGATAGAAGCAGTCATTTCAAAAATGACACTTGACGAGAAAATAGGTCAAATGACAGAACTTACCATTGACGTATTGGGAGATATTGTCAATGGTGAATTCAAGCTCAATCCCGCCAAACTTCACGAGGCGATTGCAAAGTTTAAGGTGGGCTCTTTCCTTAATGCTCCAGGCCCTGTTGCACAGAATAAGGAGAAGTGGCAAGAGATTATTGGTGAGATACAGGCTAAGTCCATGAAGGAGATCGGTATTCCATGTATCTACGGATTGGATCAAAATCATGGTACCACTTATACATTAGGTGGAACATTATTTCCACAAAATATCAATATTGGTGCTTCGTTTAACCCTAAATGGGCATACGAGGCGGCGCGTATCACAGCCTACGAGACCCGTGCCAGTGATTGTCCGTGGACTTATTCACCCACAGTCGACATGGCGCGTGATCCGCGATGGTCACGTGTTTGGGAAAATTATGGTGAAGATTGCTTGGTTAATTCAATCATGGGTAGTTCTGCCATTTATGGTTTCCAGGGTAACGATCCTAATCATATTCCAGCCGACCGTATTGCAACATCGGTAAAGCACTATCTTGGATACAGTATGGCCCGCACAGGTAAGGATCGCACACCAGCTTACATACCTATTTCCGAGCTTCGAGAAAAGTGCTTTGCACCCTTCAAAGAATGCGTGCAAGCTGGAGCCTTGACCATTATGGTCAACAGTGGTTCTATAAACGGATTGCCGGTACATGCTAATTATGAATTGCTCACCAAGTGGCTAAAAGAAGATCTGAAATGGGATGGGATGTTGATAACCGATTGGGCAGACATTAACAACCTTTACACACGCGAACACATAGCTGCTAATAAAAAAGAAGCCATTCAAATAGCCATCAATGCAGGCATAGATATGGCAATGGAACCTTACGACCTCAGTTTCTGCTCATTGCTAAAAGAACTTGTACAAGAAGGTAAGGTACCGATGAGCCGCATTGATGATGCTGTTCGTAGAGTTCTTAGATTAAAATTTCGTTTGGACCTGTTCGATCGCCCCAATACCCAATCTGCAAAATATCCGCTTTTTGGCAGTCCAGAACATGCAGAATTAGCACTTCACGTAGCAGAAGAGTCAGAAATCTTACTGAAGAATAAGGATAATATATTGCCGCTTGTAAAAGGCAAAAAACTCCTCTTGACAGGCCCAAATGCTAATTCCATGCGCTGCCTGAATGGTGGGTGGAGTTATACATGGCAAGGGCATCTGACCGATAGATTTGCTGGCAAATATAATACCATTTATGAAGCGGTATGCAATAAATTTGGATCTGAGAATGTTTGTCTGGAACAAGGCGTTACTTATAAGCCCGAAGGTAGCTATACTGAAGAAAATGCTCCAGAAATTGAAAAGGCTGTAGATGCAGCTCGTAATGTAGACATTATTATTGCTTGTATTGGTGAAAACTCATACTGTGAAACACCTGGAAATCTCTCTGATCTTGCTATCTCTGCTAACCAAGTTAAACTTGTAAAAGCATTGGCTAATACAGGAAAACCCATCATATTGATCCTAAATGAGGGCCGACCAAGAATTATTAATGATATTGAACCTCTGGCAAGTGGTATTATTAATATCCTTTTGCCAGGTAATTTTGGTGGTGATGCACTAGCCAATATATTGGCAGGTGATGTAAATCCTAGTGCCAAAATGCCTTATACATATCCGCGCAATCAAGCTGAACTTACCACGTATGATTATAGGGTAAGTGAAGAAATGGACAAGATGGAAGGGGCTTATGATTATGATGCAGTAGTTTCTGTGCAATGGCCTTTTGGATATGGTCTCAGTTATACAACTTTTGAATATAATAATTTTCATGTAAATTCTGCCTCATTTGTTGCGGATGATGAGTTGGTCTTTTCTGTAGACGTAACCAATCGTGGCACTCGTGCTGGAAAAGAAGTCGTAATGTTGTTCAGCCGTGATTTGGTGGCATCACTGACTCCCGAAAATCGCAGGTTACGAGCTTTCAAAAAAGTAGAATTACAACCTGGTGAAACTAAGACTGTTACACTGTCCATTAAAGCCAGCGATTTGGCATTTGTTGGTGCCGATGGAAAGTGGGTTCTTGAAGAAGGAGATTTTCGTATGCAAAGTGGCAATCAGACGTTGAATATTACATGCAGCAAAACGAATAAATGGGATACTCCTAACAAATAAATATCGACTAAAAAATAGTGAGAAAGAAAAACGACTATCAGATACTTGCGTCTTGATAGTCGTTTGATACTTTTGTAAGTTGTCGCTTATTTTTTCAGGAAGCAAGTCTTTAGTACAATACTGCTTCCATCTATTTTACAGTCAACTTCTTCAGGGATTTCTGTCAGGCGAATGCTTTTAACTTTCGTTCCTCTTTTAATGACCATTGATGATCCTTTTACTTTAAGATCCTTGATTACAGTTACAGAATCGCCATCCATCAGTTCGGCCCCATTGCTGTCGCGGGGTACATCGGGAGTTGTTTCCGCCGCAGCGCTTTCTGCGTTGAACTCGTGGGAACAGTCGGGACATACGTAAAGGGAACCGTCAAAGTAGGTGTTTTCACCCTGGCAGTTCGGACAATTTGGAATTTCGTTCATCTGTTTTTGATTGAATTTATATATTAAAATTAAAATGCGGATTAAAAAAAAGAGACAGCCTCTGTTGTCTCTTCCATCGAGCAATCCGTTTGGAATTCTTGCTCGAAGGGTTTATGCCTTTGACTATGAGTTGCTTTCTAAACTACTAAAAAAAATAATTTTGTCTGCTTGGCATTTCGGGTTCAAAACTACAACATTCCTTTCAATTCGCCAAATTTATATAATTAAAAGAGGTTTCTTGGCGTAATATGGGAGCCCTAATGTAGGTGTAGGCTTGTACATTGAAAGCAAAATAACACTTCTGAAACCGCTATTACTAATTATCCCAAGGAGAAAGATAAAGACCTGGTTTCAGCCCATACTCATCACACGCCTTGCGGAGTTTTCCAATAACGTCGCCTTTGCCGTTTTTTCATGGAGAAGCATTTACCGAATAGTTGGTGTATTTATAGAATCACGGGTGCGATTTTACATGTTGTTTTAAGATATAACTCGCCGGAGTTTTACTAAACTCCGGTTTGTCTTTTTTAAAACTATTCCGGATGTTTGTGTATTCTTGTACAAAAGAATGTATTCTTCTGTACAAAACAATTGATTCTTTTGTACAGAAGATATAATTGTTTTGTACAACATTACATCAACCTCCCGCCTGAGATATAAAAAGCCATTCGGGAGTTTAAGTAACCTCCCGCTGCATCTTTCCGGAAAACCGAAGTGGCATTTGATAACCTGCAAAACCACTACATAAATTTCAATTTTGCGAAATTGATCTAGCAATCTAGCAGTAAGCTTTTAAGTTGTTGTTTATAAGTGCGATAGAAGTGCTAGATCAAAATAATTTGATCTAGCGCTGATCTAGCAATCTAGCAGTTTGTCTCGTCCTTATTCTGGTTGACTGTGTTTATTGTTGATCCTAATATTGGGTGTCTAAAGTGCTGTTTATCAATTGTTTTTCTGTGATAGGTTGTTTGGATTGTATATGATTTAACCGCCAAAGCGCTAGATCGCTAGATCACTGCTAGATCAATTTGGTTTGATCTAGCGGTGGTAATAGGTTTATAGTCAGTTTGTTATTTTGGTGGTGCTAGATTGCTAGATCAATTTGTGGATTTTTAATTTTCTTGAGAAGGTTTTTATTTTGTGTAACCTGTTAAAATTTCATTGATAACTTTTGTTCTAAAAAGTTAGATAGCTGTGTAAGCAGGATAGGGGATAGAGATAAAATAAAAACTCCCTGAATCAATGATTCAAGGAGTTTCCTACATCGAGATGAACTTTCGTTCTTTCTTGTGATCCGCTTGGGGCTCGAACCCAAGACCCCAACATTAAAAGTGTTGTGCTCTACCAACTGAGCTAGCGAATCATTACGTTTAGTTCTCTTTAGCGGGTGCAAAGATACTGCTTTTTCTTTACGCTCCAAACTTTTCGTATAATAAATTTCTAGTTATTTTTCGGTGTATACCTTTTCGTGTTGATTATCAGAGCTTTCAGGGTTGATAATTTTTTCACGGTGTATTACGAATCTTTTATAATATGACAGTATAAGAGAAGTTGTTGGCAATGCAATGATCATACCTAGTATTCCCAGCAAAGATCCCCAAATGGAAAGAGAGAGTAATATAACAGCAGGATTAAGTCCCGTAACTCTTCCCATAACTTTAGGAACTATAAAAGAATCTTCAATTGCCTGAACAATTGCAAAAACTAATAATGCCGATCCTAAAACAACCCAGATACTTTCTCCCGTATCGGCTACTTTTAGTAATCCTAGAATAAGTGCCGGAAATAAAGCAATAACTTTCATATAAGGCACCATAGATAATACGCCAATTAACAGCGCAAGTCCCAATGCTAATGGATAACCAATAATAAGAAATCCTATTCCAGAAAGTATCATAACACACGTAGCAACCAAAGCCTGTCCTCTGAAGTAACGGTTCATGCCATTTTTCAGATCGGTAATTACGCTGGATGCAAATCGTCTGTATCTGCTAGGTATAAATTCTATCCAGCCTTCTGCAATGGCTTCATAATCAAGAAGTATGAAGACTGTATATAGAAGAATAATAAAAGAAGCGATAACGCTGAACAGAATATCCAGTGATTCAGATAATAAATTCCAGAGTTTGGGAAGCGCATTCTTTGTAAGATTGGTAATGTTCTCCGAGCTGAATATTTTATTGAGCTCCTTAACATCCAGATTTTGATTGATAAAATCAGCGATTCTCTGAGGAAAGACATTGATGTTTGATTCGTTGGAAATGTAAGTCATAATCAGGTTATTTGCTTTCCCGAATTCCTCGATCATGGGCGGAACAAGTAAGGTAAAGACGCCTGCTATAACGGAAGCTACAGTCAAGAAGGCACAAACAATGGATAAAACTCTGTATTTTAGTTTTAATTTATATTGAAAGAATCTCACTAACGGATACATGAAGTACGCTATTAGCCATGCTATAAAGAAAGGAAGTAATACCGCACTCAGCTTATCGAGCAAATATATAATTCCAATAACTATGGCTACTCCAAAGATAAAACGAATAAAGCTATCGAATGTGATTTTCTTTTCAAGCATATATTAAATTATTAAATGTAAGGTCTAATCAGTACTTTCCTTCAGAGCTTTATTGTAACATTCCCTGCAAAGAGGTTCGTATTCATCTTTTTCTCCTAAAAGAACACGTTTGTCGTTTTTAACGATACGGTGTGATATGTATGCAAGTTGGCCGCATTTCACACAGATAGCATGCACTTTTGTAACTTCGTCGGCAATAGCGCACAAATCTGGCATCGGACCAAATGGTACTCCTTTATAATCCATGTCTAATCCTGCGATGATAACCCTTACACCACTGTCGGCTAATTTACTGCAAACATCAACAAGTCCTTTATCAAAGAATTGTGCCTCGTCGATACCTACCACGTCAATGTCTGAAGAGAAAAGTAAAATGCTGGCAGATGATTCTATGGGAATGGAAGATATAGAATTACTGTCGTGAGAAACTACATCTTCTTCAGAATATCGGATGTCGATTGCAGGCTTGTAAATCTCAACTCTTTGTCGGGCAAATTTGGCTCTTTTTAATCTGCGGATTAATTCTTCTGTTTTGCCAGAAAACATAGAACCGCAAATAACCTCAATCCGGCCTCTCTTTCGTGTTTCTAAGATTTGATCTTCGGAAAATATTACCATTTTGCCTTGACTTATTAAAATTTTAGTGTTAGTTTACTAATTGTCTACAAAAATAATACATTTTTTGTGTTTTGCATATTATTTTTTCTACATTTGCGAGACAATCGAACATTTGTGCTGATATGCAAATGATAAAATAAAGATTGACTTCTCTTGTTATTAATGAGGAGTGAAAAATGTAATCATATATATTTGAACATGGCAAAATTGTATGTTGTACCAACTCCAGTCGGTAATTTAGAAGATATGACTTTCAGAGCTATTAAAGTATTGAAAGAAGCAGATCTTATTTTAGCCGAGGATACACGTACCTCAGGTATATTACTAAAACACTTTGAAATAAAGAACGCCATGCAGTCTCACCATAAGTTTAATGAACATAAAATGGTGGAAAGCGTTGTTAATAGAATAAAGGGTGGGGAAACTGTTGCATTGATTTCGGATGCAGGAACTCCAGGTATATCCGATCCTGGCTTTTTAGTAGTCAGGGAATGTATTAAAAATGATATAGAAGTTCAATGTCTTCCCGGAGCAACAGCTTTTGTTCCGGCAGTTGTTTCTTCAGGACTTCCGAATGAGCGCTTTTGCTTTGAAGGATTTCTTCCCCAGAAGAAAGGGCGAATGACCAGATTAAAGTCTTTGCAGAGTGAAACTCGTACAATGATTTTTTATGAATCACCTCATCGCCTGCTCAAGACATTAACGCAGTTTGGAGAATATTTTGGAACAGAGAGAAAGGCTTCTGTTTCAAGAGAAATATCTAAATTGTATGAAGAAACAGTGCGTGGAACATTGGCTGAATTAGTAGAACACTTTACAAACGTTGACCCTCGTGGCGAAATAGTTATTGTGCTGGCAGGTCTTGACGATTAGAAATTTAAATAAAATAGCTTCACTAAAAAACAAAAGACGTATGAAAAAACTATTATTTTTATCTTTATGCGTAGCCATGTTGGCTTCTTGTGATGGCAAAAAAAGCGGAGAAAACGACCAGCTTAAGGCTGAAAATGATTCTCTTTTAATGCAATTGACTCAGCGTAATAATGAGCTGGATGAGATGATGGGAACTTTTAATGAAATTCAGGAAGGCTTTCGTCAGATTAATGCAGCTGAGAACCGCGTAGATTTACAAAAGGGAAAACTCTCAGAAAATCCGGCTTCTGCAAAAGAACAAATTGCTTCTGATATTCAGTTTATATCAAAGACAATGGAAGCTAGCAAAGCTCAGATCGCAAAGCTTCAGTCTCAACTAAAGAATAGCAAATACAGCTCTGTTCAGTTAAAGAAAGCAATTGAAGGGTTAACTGCTGAATTGGAACAGAAAACAAAGCAAATTGAGGATCTGCAAACAGAACTTGCTTCCAAAAATATCCGTATTCAGGAACTGGATGAAGCTGTTACCGGATTGAGCGCTAACGTTCAGACTCTTACAGAAGAATCTACATCTAAGAGTAAAACTCTTTCTGAACAAGATAAAACAATCAACGCAGCTTGGTTTGTATTTGGCACTAAAGCAGAATTAAAGGCTCAGAAGATTCTTAAGAGTGGTGAAGTTCTTAAAACTGCTGATTTTAATAAAGACTACTTCACAGAAATTGATATTCGTACAACTAAGGAAGTTAAGCTTTATTCAAAACGTGCAGACCTTCTGACAAATCATCCTGCAAATTCTTATTCATTGGTAAAAGATGAAAAAGGACAGTTGACTTTGCAGATTACTAATCCAAAAGAATTCTGGAGTGTATCTAAATATCTGGTAATTCAGGTGAAATAATACCTTTCAACAAAATAGAAATAGAGGGGGTTGTGTAGTAAGAGACACAATCCCCTTTTTTAAAATCACACCCTTATTATATGTATAAAAGTATATTTATAGATTTAGACGACACACTTTGGAATTTTACAGCCAATGCAAATGAAACCTTTCAGGAAATGTATGAAAAGTATCAATTTAATCGGTATTTTAATTCTTTCGAGCATTTCTATGCATTATACCAAAAAAGAAATCAGGAACTTTGGGTTGAATATGGTGATGGTAAAATAAGCAAAGAAGATCTGAATCGTAAACGTTTTCTTTTTCCACTTGAGGCTGTTGGTATGCCAGATGCTGCATTGGCGAAAAGCTATTCTGATGATTTCTTTTCAGTGATTCCTACTAAAAGCCAGTTGGTACCTTATGCAAAAGAAGCTCTTGATTATCTATCTTCAAAGTATCGTCTATTTATTCTTTCTAATGGATTCCACGAACTCCAGTTTCAGAAGATGCGTTCTGCCGGCATTTCTCATTATTTTGAAAAAGTTATTCTCTCAGAAGATATTCACGTTCACAAACCGTATCCTGAAATTTTTAAGTTCGCCCTATCTTCAACTCAGTCAAGACTTGAAGAATCATTAATGATAGGTGATAGCTGGGATGCTGACATTGTTGGTGCTAAAGGAATTGGCATGCATCAAATGTTTTATAATTGTACTTGTCGGAGCGAATATCCTTTTCGTCCCACTTATCTCATAAACTCATTGTCTGAGATTCCGCTACTTCTTTGATTATACATTATATAATGTTTTGTTTGTTTTTCTTGTAACTCTAACGTTCTATAAGGAGCTTGAGGCTAATATCCTTTTTTTTTAAGAGATGTTGGCCTCTTTTGTTCAATATTAGTCTCGTACTTCTTAAATAATATTTTGAAACGTCTTTTAATTATGATTTGTTACATTTTTATTTATTTATGTAAAAACTCGTTGTTCTGATTAAGTATTATTAAATTATATTTAGCTAATTCATCAAAAAGAAGCCATTTTATAGAATATTTTATCGATAAATATCAATAAAGAGCAATTATATCACATTTTGTTTGATCATTGTGCTATGCGAATGGCTTCTTTTTACGAATATTAAATATACTTTGTGTGTTGTTTAGCATAAAATAAAGCTTTTTGATAACAAATTGTAATAATTGCAAGGTTTTTTAAATAAAATAATTGATAATTTTATATTTATTTATATATTTGCAAATTGTTAGATTAAAGAAAATAAACAAAAGTTAAACTTTAAGAGAGAATTTATGAAAAGAAAATTAATGATGTTATTGACATGCCTTTTCGTAGGCATTGGTTTGGTCACTGCCCAAACCTCTAAAGTAACAGGTCTTGTTGTTTCGGAAGAAGACGGGCAGCCGGTTATTGGAGCATCTGTTGCAGTTAAAGGTGCAACTGTTGGTGCTGTTTCTGATATAGATGGGAAATTCTCTATATCGAATGTTCCCAGTTCAGCTAAGACCTTGGTCATTTCTTATATAGGAATGGTTACTCAGGAAGTTGCAATTAAGCCAAATCTGAAAATAACCTTAAAATCAAATGCACAGGTAACAGATGAAGTTGTAGTGGTTGCTTATGGAACAGCAAAGAAATCTTCCTTTACAGGTTCTGCATCAACAATCAAAGCTGATAAGATAAGTAAGCAGCAAAATTCAAATGTCTCAAAAGCGTTGGAGGGTGCTGTTGCCGGAGTACAGATTACTTCTTCTACAGGTCAACCTGGTAGCTCTGCAACTATATCAGTACGCGGTATTGGGTCTATCAGTGCTAGTAGATCTCCTCTTATTGTTGTAGATGGGGTTCCTTATGAAGGTTCTTTAAACTCTATTAATAATGCGGATATAGAATCAATGACTATATTGAAAGATGCAGCAGCTAATTCGCTTTATGGTGCTCGTGGTGCTAATGGTGTAGTTATGATTACTACTAAAAAAGGAGCTAATGGCAAAACTAAAATTAGTTTGGAAGCTAAATGGGGTTCTAATTCAAGAGGCGTTAAAGCATATAAGACTATTCGTAATGAAGGAGACTACTACGAAATGTTTTGGGAAGCAATGAAAAATACGGCAATCAATGTAAATGGCTTAAACCCAATAGATGCAGGTGTTTTTGCCTCAAAAAATCTAGTAGGACAGTTAGGAGGATATAATTCTTATAATGTTGCTGATTCTGAGCTGATTGATCCAATATCCGGTAAGTTAAATCAAAATGCATCTTTATTATACCATGATAACTGGCAAAAAGATCCTTTTGTAAATGGATTACGTCAAGAATATAATCTTTCAATGAGCGGAGGTACAGACAAAAATTCATTTTATGTTTCTATGAATTATTTGGATGACAATTCTTATCTTCGTAATTCAAATTTTAAACGTTATTCAGGACGGTTGAAACTTGATCATCAAGCAACAGAATGGCTTAAAACTGGATTTAATATGAGCTATGCTCAGACAGACACAAATTCACCTGAAGTTGGAGGCTCAAACTATTCTTCACTATTTTACTTTGGACAAAATATAGCTCCTATATATCCAATCTATCGATATGATGCAAATGGATCTGTTCTTAGAGATGCTACAGGTCAAAAGGCATATGATTATGGTGTTACCGAAGGACATACAAGATCTTATGGCAGTAATGCTAATCCTTATTCTCAGCTAATTAATGATATAAGAAACACAACATATGATGTTATGTCTGCTAAAGCTTATGTTGAAGCTAAGTTCTTGAAAGATTTTAAATTTACTTTAAATCTGAGTGCTGATAATTTTAATTATGTAAAAGTAGGTTTTCAAACACCTATTGGGGGAGATGCTTTGAATGTTAATGGTAGAAGTTCCAGAACAAGCCAACGTTATTTTGCATTAAATACAAATCAGTTACTAACTTACGATAAAAAAATTAATGATCATCATTTTGATGTGTTAGTTGGTCATGAGATAAAAGCTGATAAATCAACGTATCTATATGCACAGAAAGAACAATTTTTGATTCCTAATAATCCAGAACTAGCTAATGGTGCAGCATTAAAGGATGCTACATCTTATACAACAGAGTATCGCCTCGAAGGTTTTTTTGGACGTGCACAATATGACTATAAAGACAAGTATTATCTTACAGGTTCTTATCGTCGCGATGCTTCTTCTCGTTTTCACCCGGATAATCGTTGGGGAAGCTTTTGGTCTGTTGGTGCATCTTGGAGATTGAAACAAGAAAGTTTTCTTTCTGAAGTAGAGCCAATAAATGATTTAAAATTGAAAGTGAGTTATGGTACTCAGGGTAATGATGATATAGGAAATAATACTCCTTATCTAGATCAGTATGATGTTGTCCCTCAAGATGGTTCTATTGGTCTTGTTTATAGTTGGCGTGGGAATAAAGATCTTACTTGGGAAAAAAGTAAAAATTTTAATACTGGCCTTGAATTTGGATTTTGGGAACGCTTTACTGGTGATATAGAGTATTTTATTAAGAGTACATCTGATTTATTATATTATAAGCCAATGCCTCCATCTGCCGGTTTACCTAATAAAATGCCTGTGAACGATATGGCAATGAAAAATTATGGTATTGAGGCTAATCTTGGTGTGAAAATTATTAATACAAATAATATAAAGTGGAGTATTGATGGTAATATAACAAAGTATAAAAATGAAGTAACACGACTTGCAAAAGGAAAGGATCCAAAAGGGTATTATACTGGGGATTATTGGAGAAAAGAAGGTGGAAGCTTATATGATTGGTATACTTACAAATATGCCGGTGTTGATCCTAATAATGGAGATGCATTATATTATATGGATGTAAAAGATGATGCAGGTGTAGTAACAGATGTTAAGACCACTAATGATCCGAATAAAGCAACGAGATATGAAATTGGAAAATCTGCAATTCCAACTCTTTATGGTGGTTTAGCTACTACTGTGGAGGCTTATGGCTTTGATTTTTCAATTGCTACAGCATTTCAAGGAGGAGGTTATATAATGGACTCTGGCTATATGGCTTTGATGGATGGTGGTAGTGCTGGAACTAACTGGTCTCCAGATATTTTTGCTCGTTGGACGCCTCAAAATCAGAATACGAATGTTCCTCGTGTACAACAAGGATATCAATATGCAAACCAATCATCCGATAGATTTTTGGTTAAGAATGATTGCTTTAGCTTGAAAAATATTACTTTGGGATATACTTTGCCAAAACGAATTTTATCCAGAATTGGCGTTCAGTCTTTGAGAGTATATGCCGTAGGAGATAACTTGTACTTTACTTCAAAAAGGCAAGGGTTAGATCCGAGACAATATATGGATGGCTCTATGAATGCTGCAGCTTATTCTGCAATTAGAACGATATCTTTTGGACTTAATTTGAACTTTTGATAAAACGAAATTAATATGAAACTATTTAAATTAACCACAATATTGCTTTTAACCGCATCGTTTCTTTTTTCATCTTGCGGAGAAGATTATATAACAGTAGATCCAACAGATGTTGCTACTGGAGATCAGATAGATAAATTAGCAAAAGACAATCCTGAAAAGTTGAAGATAATAATAGATCCTCTTTTGGCAGGTATTTATAATTACCTAAATCAATATAATACCCAAGGTTCTACGAAGACTGTTCATAATGATTTTGGATTAATGTCTATTTTTCATTTGGGGGATGTTATGAATGACGACCTTGCATTTCATGTACAAGGCTCAGGATGGTTTACTTATGACTATCAGTTAGATTATCGAGCTGAGCAATATACTCGTACTTATCAATATTGGAATTTCTTTTATACAATTATAAATAAAGCTAATACGGTAATTAGTAAAATTCCTGCAGATGTAACAGATGCTGATATTAAAGCTATAAAAGGTCAGGTTCTTGCGTTAAGGGGGATGTCGTATTATTATTTAATAAATATGTATCAGCAAACTTACTCCTCTTTGTCAGATCCTTCTAAAGCTTTAGGTGTCCCTTTAATTTATACAACAGCAGAAGGTCAGTCAAGGTTAAATCGTGTTCCTGTAAAAGAAGTTTATGAACAATTAGAGAAGGATTTACTGAATGCAATTGATCTGCTAGCCGGTTATCAAAGACCATCTAAAACCAATATAAACAAGGAAGTTGCTCAGATTTTGCTTTCTCGTGCTTATTTAACTGAGGAAAAATGGGCTGAAGCAGCATCTATGGCACATGAGGCTCGTATAAATTCGACTGCGCAGCTTATGTCTGCTAGCGAAGTAGCTAAGGATGGATTTAATAATATAAGTAATAAAGAATGGATGTGGGGAGCTGATATAACAGCAGAAACATCAACAAAATTTGCTTCATTATTCTCTTTTATTTGTACTTTTGATGCTGGGTATGGTGGCGCTGTAGGTCAATATCGGAAAATTGATGCTAAATTATATTCTAACTTTTCATCTTCAGATGCGCGTTTAGCTTTGTTTAAAAGTCCAAATGCTATTGTTGATGCGAATAGTTCTGATGTAACTGTAAAATGTCCGGCATATACAAATCTTAAGTTTAAGAAAGTAACTGGCTGGGAAGCAGATTATGTTTTTATGAGATTATCTGAAGCTTATTTAACAGAAGCCGAAGCTTTGGCTCATCAAGGTAAAAATGCAGATGCAGCTCAAGTGCTTAAAGAGTTAATGGCTAATAGAGATCCAAGCTGGAATCAATCTTCTGTTACAGTAGATGATGTATATACCCAGCGTCGTTTGGAACTTTGGGGAGAAGGATTTTCCTTTTTTGACCATTTACGTTTAAAGAAAGATATTGTTAGAAATTATCAGGGTAGTAATCATTGGTCGGGTGGTCTGTTTAATGTTACTGCTGGCGATTGGAAACTTTTGTATCAGGTTCCTCGTAGAGAATTACAGGAAAATGAGCAGATTAAAAGTGAAGATCAGAATCCTTAATAAACAGTATTTAAAATTAAAAATCATATGAAAATGAATAGATATAAATTGTTATTCCTTTTTGTTACGGCAATATCTTTTTTTGCTTGTGAGGAGGGAGATACGTTATTAAAATCTGATTTTGATAGGGTATATGATTCGACAAAAGCACCTGTTGTTTCAACAGTGGCACTCTCAACTCAATATGGTGTTGAAGTGTATGCAAAAATGAAAGTTGAAAATACAAATGGTTTGGAAATTCTTCAGCAAGGAGCTCTTCTAAGCACTGATAAGGAGAAACTAACATTGACTTCAGCTGATACTCTTGTAAAGGCATCAAGTAATGAACAGATAGAGGAATTAGTAACATTTAGTGACTTGAAGCCAGAAACTACATATTATATTTGTAGCTATGCAGTAAATAGTGAAGCTGTTGGCTATGGAGATGTAAAGACAATTGTAACAGGTAAATCATGGGAACGTAGCTACAACTTTTTTGAAGACTTTAAAACTGCTTCTTCCTTAGACAAATTTACAACATTGCAATTTGGTATAAAAATAGATCGTGGATGGACTCCATTAAAAGCCACCTCTTTTTATGATTCGGCAAAAGCTGCTAATCCATTTGGTACAGCTAATTATGTTTTTGTATCGGAATCATATGCTATTTTAGCTGAAGATGGTGATATTACAGATGCAGATAATGTACTGTTGTTTACTAGTGATTTTACAGATGGTATTAAGGCTCGAATAGGTGTTACGGCTTCTTCTTTTGGAGCTCCTCCAGTCAATAATGCTAATTATTTTGATTCATATGAAATTATAGCTTCATTGACACCTATAAAAACAAAAGCAGATGCAGATAATGCTACTGTTATCTCAAAACAAACCTTAACGGGCAAAACTGTGGGCAAAGAAGTTATTATTCCTTTGACTGGTTTTGATGGGAAGATTGTATATTTAGGAATACGCCATAAATATGAAGCAAAAGGTTATACACTAATAGTTCATGGAGTAACAACTAGTGCTATGTATGCCCCTATTTAATAATATATAGAGTTAATGAAAAGAGGCAAGTTTAAATAACTTTGCCTCTTTTCTTGATTTTGTAAGCATATTTAAAAATTATGAAAACATCTGATTTTCGTTTATTTATATATTTACTAATAGCTTGCATATGTTTGTTTCTGCAAAATGTGCAGGCTGTTCCAGTTGATAGAACGCCTATTAAAGTATTACAACCCGATGGAAAAAGTTTGATGCTAAGAGGACATGGTGATGAATTCTTCCATTATTTAACTACATTGGATAATTACACAGTTGTAAAAGATAAAAATGGTTTTTATTCATATGCAAAATTAAATCAGAACAATGATTTAATTCCTTCAGAATTTGCAGCAAAGAATGAAGCAGAGAGAGGTGCTGAAGAGGTGTTATTCCTTAAATCATTACCAACTCATATCAGAAGTGAAGTTGATATTGTTAACAATGCTACCATACGTAAGAGATCTAGCTCTAAAAACTTGAGTAAAACCAGCCTTACGGGGCAGTTTAAAGGCTTGATTATATTAGCAGATTATCAAGATGTGAAATTTGCAGCAACAGATGCTAATAACGCTTTTTATAATCAGCTTAATCAAAATGATTATAGCGTAAATAATGCAACAGGGAGTGTAAAACAGTATTTTCATGATTGCTCTTCAGGACTTTTTGATACTAGTTTTACAGTAGTTGGGCCAGTAACTTTAAGTCATAATCGATCTTATTATGGAGAAAATGATGATGCAAAAGCTAAAGATATGATAACAGAGGCTTGTAACCTGGCTAATGAACAAATTAACTTCTCAGATTATGATTCTGATCATGATGGCAAAGTTGATATGGTTTATGTTATTTACGCAGGGCATGCAGAAAGCCAAAATGCAAATATGCCAGAACTTGTTTGGCCTCATGCTTCAGCAATAGGAGAATCTTTATACCTTGATAATGTAAGAATCTATCGTTATGCTTGTTCTTCTGAACTTGGTGGACGATATGGCACGCAAGTGATGGACGGAATAGGAACACTATGCCATGAATTTAGTCATGTTTTGGGGTTACCAGATATGTATGACACCGATTATGAAGGAAGCGGTGGGCAAGCTAATGATCCGGGGGATTGGAGTATTATGGCAGCTGGCAGTTATTTGAATAATAGTAAAACACCACCATCTTATTCTTCTTTTGAACGATCTCTGATTGGCTGGCTTAATCCTATTGAAATAACAGGTGTTGGATCTTATAGTCTTGATCCTCTTAATGTAAGTAATAAGGCATATGTAATTTCTGCTCAAAGTCCTAATGAATATTTTTATTTAGAGAACCGCCAACAAACAGGCTGGGATAAGTTTCTTCCCGGGCATGGTATGCTTGTTTTTAGGGTTGATTTGACAAATATGAATGTATGGGCTTCTAATGATATAAATGTTAATCCCAAGCATCTATATTATGAATTATTACGTGCAGACAATGCAAACCAAGGAATAGGAGATCCATTCCCAGGTAGTGGATTTGTTACATCATTGACAGATGAAACGGTTCCATCTATGAAAAGTTGGGGTGGGGTGCCAACAGAAAAGCCTATTACTGATATTCTAGAGAATAATGGATCTATCTCATTTACCATAAAGGATAGTCCGTATGGTTTGTTTACAGAGGACTTTGAATCAATAGTAAAAGAAACATGGACAAAAGAATCTATTGATGGAAATGCGGGACGTTGGACTTTTTCTAATGCTCGTGTGTTTGCTTCATCAGAAGTTGGAGTTGGTAGTGGACAAAAGGTTGCGTCGATAAAGAGTGGTAAGATTGAAATGGATTTTGATCTCAATGAAAAGTTGAAATCTATATCTTTAATGGCTTGTTTAGCTCCTAATTCGATCGGTGCAAAAACAATAAAAATAGAAGTGTCTAAAGATAAAGGGATAAATTGGGTTTCTTATGGTGATGCATTTATTTTTAGTGACACTAATATGGCCTCATATAATTCTACTATAGATATTGAATCTCCTGTGAGGTTAAGAATTGTAGGGGTGGGGCCAGCTCAAGCTTTTTTAGATAATGTAACTGTTAAATATGAGAAAACTGCCACCGGTTTATTTGCCACTGAAAAATTAGCTTCTTGTTTGTATGTACTAGGAAATACTGTGTATTTATATTCAGAGGATGCAGGGGAGCAGACTATTGACGTTTATAATTCTTTAGGGCAAAAAATAGGGATACAGAAATGCGAAGCAGGCTGGAATGAGATTACAATTAATTTAAAAGGATTGTATATAATAAAAGCTAAAGGCAAAACGTATAAAGTATTATTGTGAATCTGTCTTCTTTCTTTTAATGGAGATATATGTAATAATGGGAGTTAAATCGTTAGATTTAACTCCCATTATTGGTTTAATTAAAAAGACTACTAGAAGAGGGCATCTTTATCATTAAAAAGCTTGTTTTCACTTAGTTTTATAACTTTACCAAACTTTTTTAAATCATCTGTTTTAATGTTTTTTGGATTTCCCATAATGGCAATACCTATAGAATGACCTTTGATATTCTTTAGATAGAAGTTATAAATATCATCAAAGGTAAGAGCGTCTATTTTAGATAAGTTCTCTTTTGCTGGATCTTCTGTATATCCAAGCTTTTTGTAGCTCTCATATGCTCTTGCTTTATATCTGAAATCGGGATGAGTTGTTAATGCTTCCTGACGTAAGTAGTTTTTTATATTTTCTATACGTTCAGGATTCTTAGGCATATCATTCAATAAACCCATAAAAACAGCAAGTGCATCTATTGCTTTATCATTTTGGGTTCCTATATTCCCAGAAAAATAAGTTGGCTTATCTTTCAATCCTGTGCTTGCTACATATGCACCTGCTGTATATGCCATTGAACGTTTTTCTCTGATTTCATTTAATACAAGTCCATTGAATCCTCCAGAGAAATACTGGTTAAATGCATCTCGTAATACATCGTCTGTTTTATTATATGTCTCTCCTGGCATAAAAAACAATATCTGACTTTGCTCAGCATCGGAATTTGGCAGGAAGTAAACTGTATTTTCGGAATATTTTGCAAAGTCTTTTACTATAGGTGATTTGCTCTCTTTTTCGTTTGCTACTAAAGGTAGATTCTTACTTAATATATCATATACTTGGTCAAAGTTCATATTGCCTACGTAATAGATCTCTGCTTCATAATTAGAAGCACGATTTATATCACCAGTTAGTTCTGCTATTTGAAGTTCATATACTTCTTTATCTGTTAAATCTTGAATATAATCTGATTTATCCTGATATTTTAGGTACTCATTTAAAGCTGCAGTGAGAATCTGACTATTTTGTTTTTGGATAGATCTGCTTCCAAGTGCACTTCCTTTTAGTTGACTTAATTGCTTATTGTCTAGTTTAGGCATTAATATTTGTCGGGATAGTAACTGACATGCTTGAATTAAAGTATTATCGTATCCTCTCAATGTTATGTTTAAATAGCTATCATTAGCTTGTACATCACAAGTCGCATTTAATTTGCTAAATTCTTTTTTCAGTTCTTGTGCATCATATGAACCCATAATTCCTGCATTATTCATTAAAGAAGCAGCGTAACCTAATCTAGGGAAAACTTCGGTTCCTGCTCCATAACGAATTTGAAGACTAAACACATTGTTTTCGGCGTTTTTTGTATAATATAGTTTTGAACGCTCATTTATTTTCTTTATTTGAACATCATCAAAATTCATGAACTTTTCTTCAACTTGTTCTATCGGTAAATGTTTGAATTGTGATGCATATAGAGATGATTGACCTGCTGGTGTTTCTACTGGTTTATATTTAGGCTTTTCTATTTTGCCTTCTTTACTCGGTTTACCCTTCTCAATATATAGAGAAAGGTAATTGTCGGATAAGTATTTTTTTGCTACTTTTTTTATATCATCAATGGTAACAGCCATTACTTTGTCTTTGTATCCCAAGGCATCTCCCAAATCTTGTTCATTAATAAATGCATTTAGCAAAATATTAGCTTTGGTTGAGTTATTTTCCATTTTCAAATCAAAGTCACGGCACATGTTTGCTTTAATTGCATTAATAGCCCAGTCTTCAATATCTCCGTTTGCAACTTTTTGAATAGCTTTAATTATCTTTTTCTCAGTTCCTTTGTTAGATTCAAAAAGTTTTTGATTTTCATCGTATAGTGGAATAGCAGTAATAATGCACCGTCCTTGTTCTCGCAATGATGCTAATGATGCTGATCCTCCTCCAATATCTCCATCAATTGTTAATTTGTCAAGTGTTCCAGTTAAACCTGAATTTTGAAGCAATTCCATTGTGATCTCCAATGGGATTTCATCTGAACTTCCACTTTTAACGCCTTGATATATGAGGTGTATGCTAGGATTATGTCCTACTTTTGCTATATACTGCTTATGGTCGCTAATATTAAGATCCGGATAAGTTTTACGTTCTGGCAAAGTCTTCTTTTCTAATTGGCCAAATGTGGCTGCTATACGGCTGCTGATTTGTTTGGCATTAACATTCCCGGTTATAATAAGTACCATGTTATCAGGAGTATACCAGCTATTATAAAAATCAATAAGTTTGCTTATTCTTGGATTCTTTAAATGCTCTCCTAAGCCTATTACAGGGCGGGAATAGGGATGCCCCTCAAAGGCTTTTTCCAGAATAAAGCTGTTTATAGCACTTCCTGGATTATCTTTTGAACGATTATATTCTTCGTAAACAGTTTCTAGCTCTGCTTGAAAAGTACGAAACACAGGGTGGATAAAACGTTGAGAAGAGATTTCTAACCACTTGTTTAATTGAAATGCAGGGAATGAGTTATAGAACATTGTAAAATCGTAACTAGTTCCGGCATTTAGTTCTTTTCCGCCTATACTTTCTATTAGGTTTGAGAACTCACTGGATACACTAATTTTCCCAGCTTGAACTGTTAGATCATTAATCTCTTTATTGATGGCATTCTTTTTTACAGGGTCGTTTGTTTCAGCCATCTCATCGTATTTTTGCACAATCTTTTTGTAGATAGGTTCTTCTTCATCCCAATTTAAAGCGCCTATCTTATCAGTTCCTTTAAACAATAAATGCTCCAGGTAATGAGCAAGGCCAGTGTATTGTTCTGGGTCGTTAATGGAACCAGCTCTTACTCCCACAAGGCCATATACGTCAGACTTTGTGTTATCTTCCCATATGTACACGGAAAGACCATTCTTTAATTTAAATGCTTTCAATCCCTGTGAATATGAAGGTATTGAGATTATTAATGCGCATAAAAAAATTGATAACTTTAGATGTTTCATATTAAAATAATTGAATGTTGTTGCAAATTTAAAATATATTATCAAAGTATGCACTTTATTTACTATTTTTTTTATTTAAAATATTTGAGATAAAAGTACATATATGTTTAGTCTTGAGTTGTGCTATTTTGCCTTATGTTATATTTGTTATAGCCTATAAATTATGTTTTATGTTAAATATATCCTGAATTAATTTTGCTAATATTTTGATTAAATGTAAACTGTAAGTATCTAGTTTTTACTATGTGTTCTCTACGAATAGACTTTGTAAGCTGAATTATATACTGGGCACTCACTATGTAATATATTTATTTATAATAGCAGAGTTGTTACTGTTACCTGTTTTGTTAAGCTAATATTAATCATCCATCACTCCATCACTAATGCTGTTTATTTCATTGTAAATCAATATTATAAATTAGTGATGGTAGCATTTTGAACCATCACCAAACCATCACTAAATGGTATTACCCTCACCCTTTCGATGGCCATTAGCCATTTTTTTGAATGAGAAATTTTGCAGGATTTGCATGTCTTGTTTATAATTTGTTAGTTGTTCTTTAAAGCAAAAAATGACAAAAATGATCTGAAATAGTGAGGGATGCCCTGAAAAGTGAGGGTAAAGTGATGGATGAAATTACAAACCTCACTTCTTTATATTTCAATTAATCAGGTAGTTACATGCGGAAAGTGATGGAGTGATGGATGCTTTCAAAAAAAACTTCGGTAGGACTTAAAGTGTACTCCGATATGAGTTGAAAAAAGGTACGGCGTGAGTTTTATAACCATTCGGGAATAAATTTCAGTCATTCACCAATGGATTCTATTTATAGAGGAATGATTTATATTATGCGGCTAATTGTTAATGTGAGATAGATATTCTTCATAATAAACACTTGCAAGTTGGCACTAAATTTATTTGCATTCATTTAATAACGAGAAAAAATATTAATCTATATATAGCCTTTTCTTTTAAAATAGTATCTATAGATGCTTTTTTATTAAAATTTGTAATGCATTAAGGCCTTTATCTTGTTGTTTGCATTTTTGATTAAGTATTCTTGATTAATATTTAGTCAAATCATCAAAAAGATGGATTTTTGTGGAATATTTTATCTATAAATATCAAAACTCGACAATTAAATCACATTTTGTTTGTCCATATTGCTATGATTGTATCTGTATTTTAGGAAAATTAAGAACCTTTTAGATGTTGATTAGCATAAATTGGCGCTTTAAAATAACAATTTGTAATAATTGCAAGGTTTTTTAAATAAAATGATTGTTATTTTTAGATTTATTGATATCTTTGCAAATTGTTAGATTAAAGAAACAAATAATGTAAAGTTAAACTTTAAGAGAGAATTTATGAAAAGAAAATTAATGTTGTTATTGACATGCCTTTTTGTAGGCATAGGTCTAGTAACCGCCCAAAATCTGAAAGTAACAGGTGTTGTTCTTTCTGAGGAAGATGGGTTACCTGTAATAGGTGCATCGGTATTGGTTAAAGGTACTACTATAGGTACTTCTACTGATATGGATGGAAAGTTTACTTTGTCGAACATTCCAAGTTCTGCAAAGGCACTGGTTGTATCTTACATCGGTATGAAAAAAAATGAAGTTGCTATTAAACCAAATCTAAGAATAACTCTTACTGCTGATGCAAAGGTTATTGATGAGGTTATGGTCGTAGCTTACGGAGTAACAAAAAAAGCTTCCTTTACAGGATCTGCTTCATCGGTGAAAGCTGCAGATGTTTCTTCTCAAAAAGAGTCTTTGGTTAAATCGTTACAAGGAAAAGTTGCAGGTGTCCGTATTGGTGGCTCTACAGGGGATCCGGGTGCTGACCAAAAGGTTCTTATTCGTGGTATTAGTTCAATTAGTGCATCAAGTCAACCTTTATATGTTATAGATGGTGTTCCAGTTGTTAATAACGATGTAACATCTGGTTTGAAGTCACAATCAGTATTATCTTCAATTAATCCAGACGATATTGAAAGTCTTACTGTTTTAAAAGATGCAGCAGCTGCATCACTATATGGTTCTCGTGCTGCAAATGGTGTTATTATTATTACAACCAAAAAGGGAAAAGAAGGTAAAACAAAGGTTTCTTACAATATGGAAACAGGTTGGACTCAAATGGCTGTAGGTGGACAATACACACCGATGAGTGCTTCGGATCTCAAAGATTACTATTATGAAGGTACTAAGAATTATTATATAGTTCGTGAAGGTATGACTGAAGCTGAGGCTATTACTGCTGCAAATGCAGATAATCCTTCGTGGTTTCAAAATTATGATAGTGATATAAATACCAATTGGAAGGATGAAGTTTATCGCAAAGGATTTATTACTGATCATCAAGTAGCAATAAGTGGAGGTAATGAAAAAACTAAAATTTATACAGGCTTTGGATATAATAAAACTGAAGGTTTGATTAAAGGCAGTGAATTTGAACGTTATAGTGGACGTATTAATGTTGATCATCAAGCTTATAATTGGTTGCGAGTTAGTGCTCGTCAGAGTATTTCTTTTTCAAATACTGAAGGATTCCGTGACCAGAATGATCAAGCTCAAGGGATTGGAACCTCATCTCCACTTTCAATATTGTTTTCAATGGATCCAACAGCTGCGAATAAATTAGAAGATGGTTCTTATAATCCAAATGCAGCTTTTAGCTCTAAAATTTCTAATCCTAATTTAATGTTAGGACAAAGTACAGGGACAAATGCTGAAACAGTTTCTTCTGAAACGATGAGAAGTATGACAAATTTTGAGGCTGAAGTAACATTACCTTATGGCTTTTCTGCAAAATCAGTCTTTGGATATGATTATATGGATAATAAAGAGCGTGAATTCTGGGCTCCTGGAAGCGCTAATGGCCAATCATTAAAAGGGCTAGGAGTTCGTTATGATTATACAAATAAGACAATGACATCGTCTTCTACTCTTAACTATTTAAGAAGCTTTGGAAAACATAATGTCCGTGCACTTGCTGGTTTTGAAGTTGAAGATCGTAGTTTATTATATACATATGCTTCAGCAAAATCATATTCTACTGATAAACTTCCTGAGTTGGCTAATGGACAGCCTTATGAATCTTCAAGTACTATTTATGAATCTTCAATAATGTCTTGGCTTGGCAATGTAAACTATGATTATGATAATAAATATTATTTGTCAGCAAGTTTCCGTCGTGATGGATCTTCTCGTTTAGGAGTTGATAATCGTTGGGCAAATTTCTGGTCGGTTTCTGGTGCTTGGCGTATTAGCTCTGAAGAATTTCTTCAAGGAAATGATTTGTTTTCTGATTTGAAACTTCGTGCATCATACGGTACTAATGGTAACTTACCAAGTGATTATTATGCAAACCTTGCAACATATTCTTTTAGTGGAGGATATGGCGATGAGAGTGCTATTTATTGGGGAAATGCAGGTAATACTAAATTAGGTTGGGAAAAATCTAAAAACTTTAATATTGGAGTTGACTGGTCTTTGTATAACCGTGTGAATGTATCGCTTGAATATTATAATAAGTTAACTACGGATTTGCTTTTTGAAGTCCCTACTAGTATATTAACAGGATTTTCTTCAAATTGGCAGAATCTAGGAAAGGTAAAGAATTCTGGTGTTGAATTTTCTATCAGTTCAACGAATATTGTAACAAATGACTTTTCTTGGTCTACTTCTTTGAACTTAACTAAACAAAGTAATAAAGTTAAAGGGTTACCTGAAGGAAACGATGTTATGTATGGTGATGGTAATATGTATTTGCTTCGTGAAGGTGTATCTATGCATACATTCTATTTGCCAGAGTGGTTAGGAGTTAATTCTCAAACAGGCTTAGGTGAGTTCTATATTGATCCTTCTTTGAAAAGCCGTGATAAAGTTGTTAATGGACAAACTGTAACAGATGGTAATGTTACCAATTATTATTCAAAGGCTGGTAAGACGACTGTTGGTAAAGCTTTGCCTGATTGGTTGGGTGGTATTACAAATACCTTTACTTATAAAAATTTCGATTTGTCATTTATGGTTTCATTTCAGACTGGCGCAAGCTTATTTGATTATCCAGGATATTTCTTAACTTATAGTGATGGTGTTCGTATGGGTAGCTTTAGCGTGTCTGAAGAGGTTGCTGGTAATTATTGGAAACAACCAGGAGATAAGGTTGATTTTCCAAAACCAATTTACCAAAACCCATATCGTTCTGATAAATTCTCTTCTCGTACAATAAAATCGACTGATAATGTCCGTATGAGAGATATTACTTTTGGTTACAAAGTTCCTGTTTCAAAGAAATATATAAGTAACTTGCGTTTGTTCTTTAAGGCAAACAATCCATTTATGATTTATTGTGCTACTGATAATATTGATCCAGATGTTGATATTAATGGTTATCGTCAGGTAGATACTCCTCCAACAAAATCATTTATGTTTGGTTTTAATATTGAGTTATAATTATAAAGAAGAATTAGAATATGAAAAAGATATATTTAATTGGGGCTATTCTGAGTTTCGCATTATCTTCTTGCGATGATTTCTTAGATAAAAGTCCATCTACATCTCTTCCTGTAGAAGAAGCAATAACTTCAATGTCTGATTTACGAAATGCAGTGAATGGCGTTTCGTATCTTATGTCACAAGATCGCATGACTTATCCTGCCGATTTCGGAATCTATGCAGACTTAAAAGGTGAAGATTTTAAAGCTTTAAGTAATAATAATCAGTCTGGTCCTATAGCTCGTTATCAAATTACAAAAAATGATGAGCTTCCATATAATGCTTATTATTATTTTTATAAGGCACTTGCTAATGTAAATAAGGTATTATCTAATATTGATAACATACCTGTTGGTAATGGAGAAGAATCTAATTTTAATGATTATAAAGGTCAATTATATGCATGGCGTGCTATGTTGCATTTTGATTTAGCTCGTATTTTTTGTCAGGCACCAACTGCTGCTTCTGATGTTAATGCCGCAAATTCCGGTATTGCATTATCTACTGCTGTTTATGCTCCAGGTTATGTAGCTGCACGTTCTACCTTGAAACAAACTTATGACCAAATATTTGCAGATTTTGAGACAGCACTTCCTTTGCTTAGCAAATCTAAGGCAAATGGGTATATTAATTATTGGGCAGCTTTAGCATTGCGTGCTCGTGCTCATCTTTATAATGGAGATAATGCTTTAGCTTTGGCAGATGCAAAAGATGTAATTGGTAGTACTGATTATTCTCTCTACACTAAAGAAAACTATGCTAAAGTTTGGGGTGATGCTTATACTACAGAATCTTTATTCGAGTTGACAACTACAATAACTTATAATGCTCAGCGTAATTCTATTGGCTATTATTGTAGTTCAGAAGGTTATGGTGAATGTGCTTTTGTAGAAGGTGGTGATCTTCTAAATTATTTAGAATCTCATCCATTAGATGTTCGCTCAAAGCTAGTAAGTGTAGAAAGTGGCGAATTTCCAGGAAAGTATCCTGCTAAATATCCAGGCCGTGAAAGTAGCTTGTATGTTAATAATCCAAAGATTATTCGTCTTTCGGATGTTTATTTAATAGCGGCAGAAGCTGCTTTGAAAACAACTGGCGGAAGTGCAGCTGCTTCATATATTAATACGCTTCGTCAAAATCGTATTACTGGTTATGTTGATGTTGCTTCTGTGACATTAAATGATATACTGTTTGAACGTCGTGTTGAACTGTTTGCAGAAAATAGTATGGCTTTTGATTATTGGAGAAATAAATTATCAGTGAAAAATTCATTTATAGGTGTCGTTAATTATAATGATTACCGTACAGTTTTCCCAATTCCACAGGAAGAAATAGATATGGCTCCTGATATTTTAATCCAGAATCCAGAATATTAGTCATAAAGATAAAAAAGGTGTCTCATAAGAAGGGTCTTGAAAAAGTTGACCTTCTGAAGTTTTGAAAATCCTTTTATCTAAAAGAGAGCTCAAAATCTGCCAAAATAGATTTTGCGCTCTCTCTCTTTTTTACCACTATTTACTTTTCAGCAATTGATATTCCTCCTTATTTGATTATTCTATATTCTTAATAATCTTCTTTAATTACTCTTTTCAGAATAATATTTATTACTTATTTCCTACTAAAGACCAATAGAGATGCATCTTGAAAGTGCTATATATATTCTGTATATAGCTATTTTGTTGCTATAACTACTCAATAATATTTTTGTCTATTTGCTGATATTTTGTGTATTCATTTCTTTGTTAATATGATTTATATATTTTGTATAATTAATCATATTGGAAGTGAAAATATAAAATGATTGACATATTGAAAACTAAAAATGCTTCTACTTGTATGTAAATTGATAGTTTTTATGACTAAATATATTATAAATGGTATTATATATGCAATTGTGTATCAAAATGGAATAAATATTTGCGTATTTAATAAAAATAGTTTTTTATTTAGAATTTATTAATAACTTTGCAAAATGTTAGTGTAAAGTAAGTGTAATTAAGAAGTTAAACTTTATTAGTGAATTTATGAAAAGAAAATTAATGTTGTTATTGACATGCCTTTTTGTAGGCATTGGTCTGGTAACCGCCCAAAATCTGAAAGTAACAGGAGTTGTTATTTCGGAAGAGGATGGGCAACCTGTTGTTGGAGCTTCCATTTTAGTGAAGGGTACAACTGTTGGAACTATCAGTGATATTGATGGTAATTTTACGCTGTTTAATGTTCCAAGTTCGGCAAAATCTTTAGTTGTTTCATTTATTGGAATGAAATCAGCAGAAGTTGCAATTAAACCAACTGTGAAAGTTGTTCTTGTGTCTGATGCACAAGTTGTTGATGAAGTTGTTGTAACAGCTTTGGGTATTTCTCGTCAGAAGAAAGCTTTGGGTTATGCTGTTTCTGAAATTTCAGGAGACGAAATGTTGAAAGCTCGTGGTGGTGTAAGTAACCCAGTAAACTCTTTGCAGGGTAAGGTTGCTGGTCTTCAGATTCAGGGTGGATCTGGTTCTATGGGTGGTTCTTCTAAGATAATCATTCGTGGTGTTAAATCAATCTCTGGAAACAATCAGCCTTTATTTGTAATTGATGGTGTGCCTATTGAAGGTACAGATTTTAATAATACCGATACTCAAAGAGGTGCTGGTGGATATGACTATGGTAACTTGGTTCAGGACTTAAACCCTGACGATATTGATAATATTTCTGTATTGAAAGGTCCTAATGCTTCTGCACTTTATGGTTCACGTGCTACCAATGGTGTTGTGATGATTACTACTAAAAAAGGTAAGAAAGGCGAAGGGTATGGCGTTACATTTAATTCTTCATTAGGTTTGGAAGTCGTTAATAAACTGCCTAAAATGCAAAATTGTATGGCGGTGGGTATGGTTTCTCAAATGTAACCCTTAATGGTAAGAAGTACTTATATCCTGATATGAAAACAGATGAGAGCTGGGGAGATAAATATGAAGGTCAGGATTTTGTTTCATGGCTTGATTTGGCGAAATGGGAAGCTGGAGGTAAAGTTGGTGATCCAACTACTTCAAAATGGAATGCTCCTAAGCACGATATTGATGATTTCTTTGAGACAGGTGTTGCTTTTACAAATAACATTTCTGTTAGCCAGGCTTCAGATAGAGCTACTGCACGTGTTTCTTATACAAACTCAGATTTAACGGGATACATGCCTAATAGTTCTTTAACAAAGAATATCTTTAATGTAGCTGCAACAGCCACAAGTGCAGATAAACGTTTGGAAGTATTTACTAACCTTACATATTTTAATTCAAGAGCAAAAGGCCGCTCTGAAACAGGTTATGGAGATAATAATGTTATGCAGAAATTTATCCAGTGGGGGCATCGTGAACTTGATATGGCTGAATTGAAAAGCATGTATCAGTATCCTGATGGAAGTCAGACGACATGGAATCGTAATAAATGGGATGATCCTACAGCTGCATATAGCAATAACCCATATTGGTCTCGTTATATGAATTATGAGAATGACTCTCGTAATCGTGTATATGGAAATGTTGGTATGAGTTATAAAATTTTGGAAAATCTTAAATTTCAATATAAGGCTAACTTAGACTTTTTCGTTGATAAACAATATGAACGAAATGCTGTTTACTCTCAGGAGCAATCTCGTTATTCAGAGATTTCTCGTCAGCAAGTGGAAACTAACCACGAATTTATGTTGTCTTACAACAAACGTTTCCAGGATTTCTCATTTGATGTAAATGTAGGATCAAACATCATGAGCCGTAGATACGAATATGTACATGGAGAAACAGATGGAGGTTTGGCTATTCCTTTATTCTATAATCTTAAGAACTCAGTGAATCCAGCTACATCAGATAACTATCTTAGAAAAAAGTCTATTAATTCTCTGTTTGCTAGTGCAACAGTGGGTTACAAAAGTACTATATATTTAGATATGTCTTTACGTAATGACTGGTCGTCTACTCTTCCTAATGGTAATAACTCTTATATGTACCCATCGGTTACTGGTAGTTTTGTTTTCTCTGAACTGTTGAAAGAACAAACTCCTTGGTTAAGCTTTGGTAAATTGAGATTAGGCTATGCTCAGGTAGGTAATGACACTGATCCTTATCAGATTATTGATACTTATACTCAGTATACTAATATCACGTCTACTCCGGGATATATTATGAGTACTACTCTTAAGAATAGTAACTTAAAACCAGAATCAACTAATTCTTATGAAGCTGGTCTTGAATTGTCATTCCTGAATAACCGTTTAGGAATTGAAGCTACTTATTATTCAAGTGAAACAAAGAATCAGATTATTCCTCTGTCAATAACAGGTACTACTGGCTCTCTTTATAAAGTGGTAAACTCTGGTTTGATGACTAATCACGGTGTTGAGCTGGCTATTCATGGCACTCCTGTGAAGATAAAAGATTTCTCTTGGGAATCATCTTTAGTTCTTGCATCTAATAAGAATAAGGTTAAGAAATTAGTTGATGGCGTATCTTACTATAAATTAGCCAGTGCTCCTTTCAAAGTTGAAATTGGTGCATTGGAAGGTAAGGAATATGGTGTAATCATGGGTACAGATTTTGTATATGATGATAAAGGTAACAAAGTAATCAATTCTGATGGAACTTACGCTTCTACTAGCGGAAATCAAAATATCGGGAAAGTTTATCCTGATTTTACAGGTGGATGGACAAATACCTTCCGTTATAAGAATCTTGATATGAGTGTATTGCTTGACTTCTCTAAAGGTGGACATTACTTCTCTACTTCTTATATGTGGGGTATGTATTCAGGTATGCTTGAAGAAACAGCTGCTTTAAACGAAAATGGTGTGAATATCCGTGAATCAATCGCTAATGGTGGTGGTGTGTTGTTACAAGGTGTAATGAAAGATGGAACTCCAAATACAACACGCTTGGATGCAGAATCTTATGGTGGTCAAATATATACCGGTCCAGCAGCCCAATCTGTATTTAGATCAGACTATCTGAAATTACGCGAAATTAATATAGGTTATAATGTACCTTTAAATAAAGCGTATTTTATCAAATCTCTTCGTGTTGCAGCTTATGGACGTAACTTAGCTGTATGGGGACCAGATGTTAAGCATTTTGATCCAGAAATGGCAATCACCAGTTCAGGAAACGTTCAAGGTGTAGAAGGTGGTGCTTTACCTTCTATTGCTAATTTTGGTTTGAATGTAAGTTTGAAATTTTAATAGAAGTACATTATGAAAAAAGTAGTATATTTATTTTTGATCCTTGCTTTATCTATAGGAGCTATATCCTGCGAGAAGCTTGAAAGTGTCAATACTGATCCCAACAATCCAGCAGAAGTACCAACAAATATGATAATGGCTGGTACAGAGAAAAAAATAATGGATTATGTTTATGATAACTGGTTTAGCGGACGCCAATGTTTAGTTTACAGCCAGTATTGGTGCCAAAGGAACTATACGGAAGAAGATCGTTATCAAATCCGTGAAAGTACAAATAATAGTTATTTTAACCAGTTATATACTTGTCTGGGAAATTTAGAAAATATTATTAAACTGAACTCAGATCCTAAAACTGCTGTTGCAATGTCTGCTAATGGAAATAATAAGAATCAGATTGCTGCGGCTATGATTCTTAAAACCTGGCTTTATCAGGTGATGACTGATACATGGGGGGCAATACCTTACTCGGAGGCATCAAAGCTGACTGAAGGTGTCTATTTCCCTAAATATGATGATCAGGCTGAGATTTATAAGGCTTTAATCCAAAATTTAACAGATGCAGTTGCTATGATAAATGTAGATGAATCAGCTTTTACCAGTGGAGATCGCATTTTTAATGGGGATGCTTTAAAATGGAAAAAGTTTGCTAATTCATTAAAATGTCGTTTAGCTATTCATGTTTCGAAAGTTGATTCTAACTGGAAAACATATATTGCGCAGGCTTTAGCAAGCGGAGTATTCACAGGCAACGCTGATAATGCTTTATATGCTTACTCATCTACGGCTCCTGAACAATGCCAGTTCTATCGTGGATATTTTGAAAGTAAAAGAAATGACTTCACTATAACCAGACCTTTTGTAGATATACTAAAAGGACAGGCAGATACGCTCAATATGAAGTCTCACCCTTGGGCAGGTGTTCAGGATCCTCGATTGCCAATTTATACAACGGCTCGTAATGGTCAGTACATTGGCATGCCTTTGGGTATCCCGAGCAACGCCATTGTTGCATCAATGCCTGATACCGCACCAAACTGGTATTCTACAACTAAGCACCCATTGTGTTTAAATGCTAATTTTTCTGCTCCTTTGATGACTTATGCTGAACTTCAGTTTATTCTTTCAGAATACAACGGATTTTCTGTTGCAGAGTATAAAGAAGGTGTTCGTGCATCTATTGAATATTGGAGTGGATTAAATGGATCAGTAATTAATACAACAGCGCTTAATACTTATATTACAGCTGTAAGTGGAACTGTAAATGCTGAAACTGTAGCTCTTCAAAAATACATAGACCTTTACATGAATGGTACTGAAGCATGGACTGAATATCGTCGTACAGGTTATCCTACTCAGATATTGAAACCGGGAGAAATATCTTGTATTTCAGATGGTGAAACATTGAAATTTACAACATTGTCAGAGACTAAAGGTGATATTATTTCACGTGTGAAGTATCCTACAAATGAAAGTACACTGAATAAAACCAGTTTTGATGCAGCAGTAACAAAATTGCAGGATAAAACAAATAACTATTACTCAAAGATGTTCTGGGATGTTCGTTCAACAACTAACCCACACCCTGCAAATAAATAATTGAATAGGTAGTAAAACTGTCTATTAGTTTTGACTTTACATAAATATAAAAGAGATTATCTGTGATAGATAATCTCTTTTTTTTGATTATATTTCAGGTGGCAGACTTCTTTTACCTGAAAGGAGATGCTATTATTAAAGTCCTTTCTTGAAGTTTTCTATTTCCATGATAATCTCAGAAAAGCTATTCATTGTAACACTTAAAAAAGTGAGAGTGATTCCAATTGTTTGATTCCTTACGAAAGAAAAAGTATTCATAAAACTAAAATTTAGTGTCAATAAAAAACAAATGTATAGGTTTTTCACATAGAATATGTATATTTGCGCACATTTATAAATAAAGACGATGAAAGAATTTGTTATTTCCGAAGCGCAAACAGAGAAGGCTGTTTTGGTTGCTCTGATCACCCAGGCACAGGATGAGAGAAAAACGAATGAATACCTTGAGGAACTTGCTTTTCTTGCCGAGACGGCAGGAGCGGAAGTGGTGCGTAAATTCACGCAAAGATTGGATACTGCAAACTCTGTAACCTTTGTGGGGAAGGGTAAATTGCAGGAAATAAAAGAGTTTATTACCGAAAATGAAGAAATAGGGATGGTCATCTTTGATGATGAACTTTCTGCGAAACAACTTCGTAATATTGAAGCTGAACTGCAAGTGAAGATACTCGACCGTACTTCACTGATTCTTGATATATTCGCCATGCGTGCTCAAACAGCAAATGCTAAGACGCAGGTAGAGTTGGCACAGTACAAATACATGTTGCCACGATTAACACGTTTATGGACTCACTTGGAACGACAGAGCGGTAGCTCCGGCGGTGGTAAGGGAGGTTCCGTGGGACTTCGTGGACCGGGTGAAACACAGCTCGAAATGGATAAGCGTATTATCCTTAACAGAATGTCTCTTCTTAAACAGCAACTGGTAGAAATAGACAGGCAGAAAGCTACTCAAAGAAAAAATCGTGGAAGGATGATCCGTGTGGCATTGGTTGGATATACAAACGTAGGAAAATCAACGTTAATGAATTTGATGGCCAAGAGTGAGGTCTTTGCAGAGAATAAACTTTTTGCCACACTCGATACTACTGTACGTAAGGTGATTATTAATAATCTTCCTTTCCTGCTCTCAGACACCGTTGGGTTTATCCGCAAATTGCCAACTGATTTGGTTGAATCCTTTAAATCAACATTGGATGAAGTTAGAGAAGCCGACTTGTTAGTGCATGTTGTTGATATCTCTCACCCGGGATTTGAAGAACAGATTGAAGTGGTAAGCAAAACTCTCAATGATATTGGTGGAGGCGGAAAGCCTTGTATTCTTATCTTTAATAAAGTAGATGCGTATACTTATATCAAGAAAGATGAGGATGATCTTACTCCAAAGACAAAAGAGAATAGAACTCTTTACGAACTGGAAAGTACATGGATGGCTAAACTCGATAAGAACTGTATTTTTATCTCTGCCCGTGAGAAAGAAAATATTGATGAGTTGAAAGATTTGTTGTATGAGAAGGTTAAGGAATTGCATGTACAGAGATTCCCTTATAATGATTTCCTTTTTCAGATGTACGATGAAGATATAAGCGAATAAACGAACTAAAAATACAATCTAAATAATTTTATGAAAGCGTATAGAATACTCACTGAAGATGAAGTTCTTCAGTTGAAAAGTCAGTCATGTCTGGCCGACGATTGGAACAATGTGCTTGTTTCATCAGATTTTAATACAGCTTATGTTCATCATACCCGTTTTTCGGGAAATGTTAAGCTAGGATCATTTGATGGCGAGTTTACCTTAAAAGGTGGAATAAAGAAACATGCAGGATTAAGACATGTCACTCTGCATAATGTAACCGTGGGCGATTGCTGTTGTATTGAAAATATTCAGAATTATATTGCAAACTACGAGATAGGCGACCATACATTCATTGAAAATGTAGATATTATTATGGTCGATGGAGTAAGTAAGTTTGGTAATGGGGTAGAGGTTGCAGTACTTAATGAAACCGGAGGCCGTGAAGTGTTGATAAATGATAAGCTTTCAGCACATCAGGCATATATCCTGGCTCTTTACCGTCATCGTCCGGAACTGATTAACCGCATTAAGGAAATCACAGACTTCTATTCCAACAAACATGCATCTGATATCGGATTAATAGGCTCTCATGTAATGATTGTTAATACAGGATCCATCAAAAATGTTCGTATTGGCGATTATTGTTATATGGAAGGTACCTGTCGTTTAAAAAATGGTAGCATAAACAGTAATGCAGATGCACCGGTTCACATTGGATATGGAGTAATCTGTGAAGACTTTATAATATCTTCCGGTTCTCATGTTGATGATGGAACAATGCTGAGTCGTTGTTTTGTGGGGCAGGCTTGCCAGCTGGGGCACAATTATTCAGCTTCCGATTCCTTGTTCTTTAGCAACTGTCAGGGTGAGAATGGCGAAGCTTGTGCTATTTTTGCCGGACCGTTTACTGTTACCCATCATAAATCTACATTACTTATTGCGGGTATGTTCTCGTTTATGAATGCAGGTTCAGGTTCTAACCAAAGTAATCACATGTATAAACTTGGGCCAATCCATCAGGGAACATTAGAACGTGGAGCAAAAACCACTTCCGATTCATATATACTGTGGCCGGCACGTGTAGGAGCTTTCTCACTAGTGATGGGACGTCATGTTAATCATGCCGATACTTCAAACCTTCCTTTCTCTTATCTGATAGAGCAGGGAAATACTACATACCTGGTTCCGGGAGTTAATTTGCGAAGTGTAGGAACCATCCGTGATGCTCAGAAATGGCCGAAACGTGATAAACGTAAAGATCCGAATAAGCTCGATTATATTAACTATAATCTTCTTAGTCCGTATACCATTCAGAAAATGTTTAAAGGACGGGAAATTCTGAAAGAACTGAAACGGGTATCTGGTGAAACATCCGAAATTTATTCATTCCAAAGTGCCAAGATAAAGAACAGCTCTTTGAATAAGGGTATTGGCTTTTATGAGATTGCTATACAAAAGTTCCTAGGTAACTCAATAATAAAGAGACTTGAAGGTGTCGATTTTAAAAGTTGTGAAGAGATTCGTGCCCGCTTAAAACCGGATACGGAAATTGGTTTAGGTGAATGGGTAGATGTTTCCGGATTGATTGCTCCAAAAAGTGAGGTTGATAAACTATTGGATGGAATTGAGAATGGAGATATTAACCGATTGGATGAAATTAATGCCTCTTTTGAAACGATGCACCAAAACTATTATACCTATGAATGGACATGGGCATATAACAAAATACAGGAATTCTATAAATTGAATCCGGATGAGATAACTGTTCAGGATATTATCAATATTGTTAATCAGTGGAAAGAAGCTGTTATTGGATTGGACAAGATGGTTTATGCAGATGCTAAAAAGGAATTCTCATTATCATCTATGACAGGATTTGGAGCCGACGGTTCACGCGAAGAAAAGGAACAGGACTTTGAGCAGGTACGAGGAGTCTTTGAAAGCAATCCTTTTGTTACTGCTGTTCTGAAGCATATTGACGATAAAACTGTTCTGGGCAATGAACTGATAAACAGAATTGGTCATTTAGCTTAATGATAAACTAAATATGAATCTGTAAGAAGCCAGGACTTTAATCTGATTCTCCAAAGTTTCTGGTCTATATACAACGAAAATGCTATCTGTTTCCTTTGCGGAAAAACAGGTGGCATTTTTTGTTATTATAGGGGGTGGAAATAATTTTTCCGCAGCTTATAATCAGATAGTTAACTTAAAAAGTAAAACGTATTGTCAGAAAACTACCTTATAAGTTTGCTTCAGAAATGAAAAGTCATGGTTAAAAAGTGTTATATATTTGTTTATAAGCTTTTTATCCTACTTTTTACTCCGGTTAAGAAGAATTATCCTTTAATCAAATTCCTTAGAAGAGTTTTTTAGTATCTTTGTGGCACGAATTTTATTTAAAAATAATAAAGATATGGCAACACCCCCGTTTAAGTATCAGGCTCCGTTCCCAATGGGAAAAGATGAAACTGAGTATTACTTACTTACTAAAGATCATGTATCTGTAAGTGAATTTGAAGGAAAAGAAATTCTGAAAGTAGACGCTGAAGGTTTAACTATGCTTGCAAATGCTGCTTTCCGTGATGTAGCTTTTATGTTACGTCCTGAGCATCAGAAACAAGTCGCTAAAATCCTTTCTGATCCGGAAGCTAGTGAAAATGATAAATTTGTAGCTTTAACTTTCCTTAGAAATGCTGAGGTTTCAGTCAAAGGAAAACTTCCTTTCTGTCAGGATACTGGTACTGCAATTATTGTAGGTAAAAAAGGTCAGCAGGTTTGGACCGACGGATGCGATGAAGAAGCTCTTTCTAAAGGTGTTTATAAAACCTATACAGAAGAAAATCTTCGTTATTCTCAGAATGTACCTTTGGATATGTACAAAGAGATCAATACAGGATGTAACCTTCCTGCACAAATCGACCTTTATGCAGTTCAGGGTGCAGAATATAAATTCCTTTGCATTGCTAAAGGTGGTGGTTCAGCTAACAAGACTTACCTTTATCAGGAAACAAAAGCTCTGCTTAATCCAGGTAAATTAGTTCCTTTCTTGGTTGAAAAGATGAAAACTTTGGGTACTGCTGCTTGTCCTCCTTACCACATTGCTTTCTGTATTGGTGGTACATCTGCCGAAACTAACCTGAAAACTGTAAAACTTGCTTCTGCTAAATATTACGATAACTTGCCAACTTCAGGAAATGAAGGTGGACAGGCTTTCCGTGATGTGGAACTTGAAAAAGAAGTATTGCTCGAAGCACAACGCATGGGCTTAGGTGCACAGTTTGGTGGTAAATACTTTGCTCACGATATCCGCATTATCCGTATGCCTCGCCACGGTGCTTCTTGTCCTGTGGGTATGGGTGTATCTTGCTCTGCTGATAGAAATATCAAGGCTAAGATCAATAAAGATGGTATCTGGATTGAAAAGATGGAAGATAATCCTGGACAATACATCCCTGAAGAATTGCGTAACGCAGGCGAAGGTGATGCTGTAAAGATCAACTTGAACCAACCAATGGCTGATATCCTGAAGGAACTTGATAAATATCCTGTTTCAACTCGTTTGTCTTTAAACGGAACAATCATCGTTGGTCGTGACATTGCTCATGCAAAACTGAACGAACGCATCGAAGCAGGTTTAGGTCTTCCTCAATACATTAAAGATCACCCAATCTATTACGCTGGTCCTGCTAAGACTCCAGCCGGAATGCCTTCTGGTTCTTTCGGACCAACAACTGCCGGACGTATGGACTCTTATGTTGACCTGTTCCAGGAAAATGGTGGTAGCATGATTATGATTGCTAAAGGTAACCGTAGCCAACAAGTTACTGACGCTTGTCAAAAGCATGGTGGTTTCTACTTAGGTAGTATTGGTGGACCAGCTGCTATTCTTGCTCAGAATAACATTAAGAAGGTAGAGTGTCTTGAATATCCTGAATTGGGTATGGAGGCAATCTGGAAGATTGAAGTTGAAAACTTCCCTGCATTTATCCTGGTTGATAATAAGGGTAATGACTTCTTCAAACAAATCAAACCGATTTGTGTAAGCTGTAAGTAATTGATATAATTACATATAATATTGATGCCCCGGTTCTTTAAGGATTCGGGGCATTATTTTTCGGTTCTTCGTCACTTTAGGTGCAAGATATTATATTAAGCCTTTTATTTCTGGTTTTTTGCAGTCTTTTTATCAGATTCAATAAATGGCTTATCAAAAAGCATGTAGAATCTTGATTGGATAAGCATTTGAAACTGTTTGCTTGCACCTAAAGTGACGAAGAACCTATTTTTCTCAAAACATCTGCCACCTGCTACTATTTAGAGGCTAATATCCTGAATATAAATGTAATAGTTTAGTGGCAGATAAGAATAATAAACAATTCATCTGCTACTAAAGCCGATCATCTACCACTGATTTACAATGGAAGGTTACCGAAATTATTATTTATGGGAATAAAAATGCTCCGAAGAGCTTTAGGAATAAGTGCTTAATACGCAGCGCGATATTTCCCTTCCTCTTTATCTTCCAGAATATTGAGATAAGAAGTGTATCGTGATTCGCTGATAAGATGTTTCTCTACGGCTTCGCGAACAGCACAGCCCGGCTCGTGACGATGAGTGCAGTTATTATATTTGCATTTGTCAGACGTCTCAAAGATCTCTTTAAAGTAGTGGCCCACTTCTTCGTCTTTCATATCGAATGTTCCGAAACCTTTTATTCCTGGGGTGTCAATAATATATCCATCTCCAGTAACGGCAAACATTTCTGAGAAGGTGGTGGTATGCATCCCTTTGTTGTGATAGGTTGATATTTCTGCGGTTTTTATATCTATATCAGGTAGGAGAGAGTTGATCAGGGTAGACTTTCCTACACCGGAATGTCCCGAGAAAAGTGTGATGTTTCCTTCAAGAGCTTGCTTTACTTCCTCTAGTCCGTCTCCGTTTCTAGCGGAGATTTTTAAACAAGGGTAGCCTATTTGTGTATAGAGTGTGATAAGTGCCTCGAGGTAACGCAGTTCGTCTTCGCTGTATGCGTCTATTTTGTTGAATACTAGCTTTACAGGTACCCGATAAGCTTCGGCAGATGCCAGAAAACGGTCAATGAAAATAGTAGATGTTTCCGGATAATTCACGGTAACCACCAGCAAGCACTGGTCGAGGTTTGCCGCAAGTATATGTGATTGTTTGGAAAGATTGGAGGAGCGGCGAACTATATAATTCTTTCTGTCCTCAATCTCACTGATAAAAGCAGTGCCTTCCTGATTCATTATAATTTGCACATTGTCGCCTACGGCAATTGGGTTAGTGCTTCTGATTCCCTTGAGACGGAAATTCCCTTTGATTTTACACTCTACCAAACGACCTTCTTCGGTTTTTACCTGATACCAGCTACCTGTGTTCTTTATAACTAATCCGCGCACTTTTTTTATTTATTTGTTATTGGCTTAAAAACGTCAGGGAACCAAATTCAACAGAAGTCAGTTCCCCGAGCAGTTTTTTTATACAGTCATAATTTCTTTTTCCTTAGCAGCGATCATTTCGTCCACTTTCTTGATGTACTTATCGTGAACTTTCTGCAAGCGTACTTCAGCATCCTTTTCTTCATCTTCAGCCAAACCGTCTTTCAATCCTTTTTTAAGATGATCAATTCCATCGCGGCGAGCGTTACGGATACTAATCTTTGCTGTTTCTCCGTCTTTGCTGCTTTGTTTTGCTAAAATTTTACGTCTTTCTTCTGTAAGAGGTGGAATTCCAAGGCGAATAACTTCACCATTGTTTTCAGGCATAATACCAACCTCTGAATCGATAATTGCTTTCTCGATTACTCTAAACATGGTTTTATCCCAAGGTTTGATTACGATACTTTTAGCATCTGGGGTGGTGATTGCAGCCACATTGCTTAAAGCAACCATACTTCCGTAAGAGTCTACACGGATACCGTCCAGGATTCGTGTGTTAGCTTTACCGGCGCGAATGTGAGCCAGTGATTCATCAAGATACATAATGGCCATGTCCATTTTATCTTTTGCGTCGTTAATACAACTGTTTACGTCAATCATCTTATTTGGTTTTATAGTTTATTTGTTCTTCTTTATGTTTCGAATGAGCAAAAATAACAGAATTTTTGAAAACCTGCAACAGTTTACTGCTTTATCCTTATATCTAAGCTTTTACAACGGCACATTTAAGCCTGTTTGCGGTCAATAAAATTGTTTTGTGTGTAGGGTAAAAACAAAAAAGGTGTAGACCTGATTAAATTTAGACCTACACTTTTTATTGGAAAGGAGTAGCTCAATCTATGAACTAAACCTGAAAGATTATCTTACTCTTCGTTTTGTTTTTTTAAGATGCTTAATTGTAAGTTAGACTGCCTGGCATAGCCCATCCGGAAGTTAATAGGTTTTGGATTCATGGTCATATAAGCTTCACGCAAATCGGGCTGAGGATATTTTCCAAACATACTGATTGGCTTGCTGAATGAGCCGTAGAGCTGAATGGCCCATTTAGACTGATCGTAATAACGCCATGGAATACCAGAATCGTCCTGCATAATAGCCGAAACATGACTCAGAATAGCTTCACGGATTTTTGAGAAATAAGTCATGTGCATCAGGTAAGAGGCTGATTTGATAAAGCAGGCTGTTGTTGCTTTATCCAGCTTATCTACGTAAGCCATTAACTGCTTATTCTCCGGAAAGCCACCATTGCTCAGGTCGGTTGACAGGAAGTATAGTGTTTGCAGCTTATTTGTTCCACTCTTGAAGAACTTAAATTCAACCAGTTTGCTTTGATTATTTACCGGTGATCCGTCTTCTTCTGTTCCAACAATCTCCCCTTCATCGTTAATTCTTTTATGCTCGATGCTTACTATTTCCCTGTCGGAGCGAGCCATCAGCATAGAAATGATAGGAACTACTCCGTCGATAGTATCATTTGAGAGTTCCTGCTTCATATCAATGGTACGGAAAAAACTCAGATTCAGAATGTCTGAAACAGCATTCTGGTATAAACGGTAGGTGGCTACCGATGGATGCTTAACTTTTATAGGATTTCCAGCCCGTTCCAGTCCGATAAGGAAATAGGTATCCATATCTGGAAAGAAGGTGTTTGGAAATAGATAATCAGGCCCTCCGAAAGGGTAAAAAATAGTTTTATATTCGTTGTTTATTGTACCAAGCTCGTTTTGTGAAAAAGCCATCACTTTAGGAGCCGATTGCAGGAATGAGTTCCATATCTGATCCATATTTTTGCTATGTTTCTTCCATTCCTCAGTCTGTGTGAGCTCATATAACTTACTTTCTTTATTTTCTATAGGCATACCTGCCACGAAACGGGCGGCATCGTTGAGCTCTTCATTACTTTCCAGCTTTGGCCCGTCGGCCTTTTGAATAGAATCACTGTCGGAAACTGCTTCAACAACAACGTTTGTACTCTTTTTTTTCTGTTCGCAAGAGGAAAAGGTGAGTATCATTCCTGCAACAAGGAGCATTACATACTTAATGTTCATCTCTGTTATAGCTTAATTTGTAGTTTAATTTTTTGTAAACAACCCATCTGTTTGTCCGGTAAATAAGTGCACCCGATAAGAGAGTGAGCAAACTCATTAGTGTCATCCACATTGCATCCTGCTTGCCTTCAATAAAAGTCAGAATAAAATCTTCACGGACAAGGTATACTATTGACCAAACGATTAATAAAATAAAAATAACCGGAGTAACCGGATATCCCCATGTCTTGTATGGACGATTGGCTTTAGGAAAGCGTCGGCGATGTACAAAGACACCCGCAACCGTCATCAGAGCAAAAAAGGATAAGGTTATTCCTGTATATTTGGTTACCAGCTCAAAAGAGTTGGTAATAATTAGCAATACGCTGATAAAATACTGCACCCAAATGGCAATGTATGGTGTGCCGCGTTCCGATCTTCTGGCTAAAGGGCGCAGAATATAATTGTCTTCTCCCATTACCTGAGAGACTCTTGGCCCCAGAAATACCATGGAGCTGATGCTTGAAACCAATAACAGAGCGATAAGCAGGCCCATTATGTTACCAAATGTAACTCCGAATATGTGTTGTGCGGCTATTAACCCCACCTCTAGCTGTCCGCTCATTTCTCCGGCAGGGGTTGAAAGCAGGAATACAGCATTTATGCACAAGTATAGAACGGTTACCACTAATGTGCTGATAAAGAGGGAACGGGGAATGGTACGTTGCGGATTTTTAATCTCGTTAGCCATATAGGCTGATGCATTCCATCCGGAGTAAGCATAATATACCCAAACTAGCGAAACGGCAAAGCCGGTTGAAAAAACGTCTCCCCACGAAAATGCAGAGAAGGAGGTTGTGAAACTTTGCTTTTCCACAGGCATTATTACTCCACAAACAATAAATCCCAGAATAACAAGTATTTTAAAGAAAGTAAAGAAGCGCTGTACGGTGCCTCCTACCTTAACATCGTAAGCATGAACGAGGGTGATGATAGTTAATACCAAGAGTCCTATCAATACAGGATTCAGCACCGGAAACATTCTGGTAAGATAACTGCTTAATGCCATACTGGCCAATGCTACCGGGGCGGCAAATCCTACAATCAGGGAGGCCCATCCGGCCATAAATCCCAGTTCGCGGTTGTAAATAATGCGCAAGTAATTGTATTCACCTCCCGAACGAGGCATTACAGCACCAAGTTCTCCGTAAACAAGAGCACCGCAAAGAGCAATAATTCCACCCACCAACCAAAGTAGCAGAATGGAGGCTATGTTTGTGGTGCCAAGCAGCTGAAAGCCGAGGGATGTGAAAACTCCTGTGCCAATCATATTTGCTATGACAAAGGCCGAAGCTGTAGTTAAACCGAACTTGTACGTGCCGTATTTTCTGTTATTCATGTTTTTCACAATGTTGTGTGTGCAAAAATACAATTAAATCTGTAACTTTGCAGGAATAAGAAAAAAATGTGTGTGAATAATTCTGAATATATATTTAGGATATATAGCAGTCTATAAGATAAGAAGTTACAGGTTAACAGTTATCAACTAATTTTATAAAAAGATGATGGATCTTCTTCAATATACTTTCTTTCAACATGCTTTGGTAGGTGCCTTGTTTGCAAGCATAGCCTGTGGAATTATCGGAACTTATATCGTAACCCGCCGATTGGTTTTTATTAGTGGGGGGCTCACTCATGCTTCGTTTGGGGGGATTGGTATCGGACTTTATACGGGTATTTCGCCTATTCTTTCGGCTGCAATATTTTCGGTATTGTCTGCCTTTGGAGTTAGCTGGCTTAGTAAGCGAAAAGACATGCGCGAAGACTCGGCTATTGCTGTATTCTGGACACTGGGTATGGCGCTGGGTATTATATTTACTTTCTTGTCTCCCGGCTTTGCGCCCGACCTCTCAGCTTTCCTTTTTGGTAATATCCTGACTATTACTCAGATGGATATTATAATGCTGGCAACGTTGTCTGTTGTACTTGCCACATTCTTTTTCTTCTTCATTCACCCTATCATATATGTAGCTTTCGACAGGGAGTTTGCCCGTTCGCAAGGTATTCCGGTTGCATTGATTGAATATATCCTGATGCTGTTTATTGCCCTGACTATTGTTTTCTGTTTAAGAATGGTGGGAATTGTACTTGTTCTTTCGTTGCTAACTATTCCGCAAATGACGGCCAACCTGTTCACGTTTAACTTTAAACGGATAATATGGATCTCCATCTTTATCGGATACCTGGGGTGTTTGGGCGGATTGCTGATTTCTTATTTTCTGAATGTACCTTCGGGAGCGTCAATTATATTTTTCTCCATCATTATTTATGCTGTTTGTAAGTTGATAAGCAGCTCTTTTCTACGTTTGCAGAAACAATAAAAACGGTAAAGTTCAGTTTTATTTAAGTAGAACTGTGAAAAATGAATGGTAGATTGAGTGGAAAAAAAGTATTTCTTATCGTAAGCATTCTGTTGCTGATTAGTCTTGCCGGCTGTTCTGTGAAAAAGAATACAGCGGGTTCTCGTTTTTATCACTCTTTTACTACTCGTTATAATGTCTATTTTAATGGTCACGAAGCCTATAAAAGAGGTGTTGAGGCCATTGAAACTGGGAATAAAGACAGTTATCTGGAAATGATACCTCTTTATCCCATAGAAAACAAAAAGACAGTGGGGCTGGGTAAGAGCGACTTTGACCGGGCCATTGAGAAATCTCAGAAAGCAATTAAACTACATTCCATCAAGAAAAAGCCGGCACGCAAGCCGGGAAAAAGGACTCCTGAAGAGAAACGCTGGCTATTGCAGAAGGAGTATAATCCTTTTCTGCATAATGCCTGGATGATGATGGGAAAATCTCAGTTTTACAAAGGTGAGTTCCTGGAAGCGGCGTCCACTTTCTCCTATATTTCTCGTCTGTATGATACAAATCCTAAAGTATTGGCCGAAGCAAATGTCTGGCTTTCCAGATGTTACACGGAGATGGATTGGTTTTATGATGCGGAAGAGGTGCTTACTAAACTGAATAATGACAGTCTGCCTTCTGGCATGATGCCCGATTACTCTGCTGCGTATGGTAACTATCTGCTTAGACAGAAAAGATTTAAAGAAGCTGTTCCTTATCTGCTGACCATCATTAAGCACGAAAAAAAGAAGAAACAAAAGGCGCGTGAGTATTATTTGCTGGGACAGGTTTATCACTCTTTGGGAAATAACGCGAAAGCTTATGAGTCTTATGGCAAGTCGATTGCACAAAATCCTCCTTACGAACTGGAATTTAATGCTAGGATAAAACAGACAGAAGTAGTTTCATCCTCCAATGCCCGTAGTGCAATAAGCAAACTGCATGGCATGGCCCGTAATGAAAAGAATAAGGAATACCTCGATCAGGTGTATTATGCTATGGGAAATGTGTATCTTTCATTGAAGGATACTGTAAAAGCCATTGAACAGTATAGGAAGGGGGCGAAAGAGAGTACAAGAAACGGTATGGAGAAAGGTATTCTTTTGCTGAAACTTGGCGATCTTTACTGGAATAAAGCCGATTATGTAAAGGCGCAAGAAGCGTATAAAGAGGCTATCGGACTAATTGATAAAGAATACACAGATTACGAAAGACTGAATAAACGTTCGGAAGTGCTCGATGAACTGGTTACTCATGTAGTAAATGTGCAGTTGCAGGATAGTTTGCAGCACCTGGCTTCTTTAAGTGACGCTGAAAGACGTGCAGCTGTTGATAAAATTATCAAAGAGGTTAAGCGAAAGGAAGAAGCTGAACGCAAAGAGGCTGAACGTGAGAAGCTGATGCAAAAAAGAGAAGATGTGGTGAATGACCGACCTGTACTTAGACAAACTGCTCAGAAAGTGGTGAGTACCGGTGATAAGTCGTGGTATTTTTATAATCCTCAGTTGGTGGAACAGGGAAAGATGGATTTTCAACGTAAATGGGGGCGCCGCAAGTTGGAAGATAACTGGCGGAGAAGGAATAAGACGGTGATTTCTTCCAATGAATCAGAAGAAAAGAATGATAATGAAGAAGCTGTAACAAAGGATAAATCTACTAATGCGGGCGAAAAAAAGCAGGTTTCACTGACTGATACAGTAGTTACCGATAATAAGAATCCGGAATTTTATCTGCAGCACATTCCGCTTACAGAGGAGGCAATGAAGGAATCCAACGATATATTATCGGACGGATTGTATAACATGGGAATGATTTATAAGGATAAGTTGGAAGATTATCCGCTTTCTCAGAAAACATTCTCCCGTCTCTACACGCAGTTCCCCTCTTTCGGTCGTTTGGATGAAGTGTATTACAATCTTTATCTGATGAATTCAAGGTGGAAAAAAGAGGCTGAGGCTGCACTTTATAAAGATAAGCTGATCTCGGAATTCCCGAAAAGTAAATATGCAGTAACAGTTGCCGATCCTGATTATGCTTACAACGTTACGCATGGAAAGCATCTGGAAGATTCACTCTACGCAGAGACTTATGCTGCTTTCCAGAAGAATGATTATGATAAAGTAAAGAAGAATGCTGAACTTGCACAAAAGAAATATGCCATGGGGCAGCACATGCCTAAGTTTATGTTTCTCAATGCTATGGGTATGCTGCAATCCGGAAATCAAAAGATGTTTCTGTCTACCCTGAAAGATATTGTGGTAAAATATCCAAAAAATGAAATAACAGAACTGGCTGCCAATATTATTAAGGGAGTGCAGGATGGCAAGATTCTGGCTAAGGGAAGTACAATGTTCGGATCTATCTGGGAAAGAAGAAATACCCAAATGGGCGAGGAGGTTGCCGTGGCTGATACAACTCAGAATAAGTTTAGTACCGAAAGGGATACGCCTTACTTGTTTATTCTGGCTTATGAAGCGGGGAAAGTAAACGAAAATCTTTTGCTGTATGAAATGGCTCGTTACAATTTCTCAAGTTTTATAGTGAAGAACTTTGATCTCTCTTTTGTGAAAAAGAATGGTGTTGGAATGCTTCATGTAAAGGAATTTACTAATTTTGATGAGGCTTACCAATATGCAGGTTTGCTTTACAAGGATAAAGAAATGGCACAGAAGCTGAGTGGTATGCGGGCACTGATTATTTCACGGCAAAATTATGAATTGTTGTCAAAATATTATAGCTTTGACGATTATCAGGATTTCTATCAGAAGCACTTCTCAAAGATTCCGGAAATGCAGATTAAAGGTTATACTTTAGATGAACCGGTATTCGAAGATAAAGATGTGCAGGATAATATTGACGAACAATAAATTAGTTAAGGAAAAACCATAAATGAAGAACGATCATTTGCTCTGGGTTGATGATGAAATTGATTTGCTGAAACCGCATGTTATGTTTTTGCAAAGTAAAGGATATGAAGTGAGTACTGTTACCAACGGACAGGATGCGCTCGATCTTTGCAGGGAAACTACTTATGATCTTATTTTTCTGGATGAGAATATGCCCGGACTTAGTGGATTGCAAACTCTTCCGCTGATTAAGGAAATCTGCCCCACTGTGCCGGTTGTAATGATTACCAAGAGCGAAGAAGAGAATATTATGGATATGGCAATTGGTTCTAAGATTGCCGATTATCTGATAAAGCCGGTAAACCCGAATCAGATTTTACTGAGTCTTAAAAAGAATCTGCACCAGAAGGAGATGGTTACGGAAGTGGCAAATACAGGTTATCAGCAGAACTTTGGGAAGATTGGTATGCAGATTAATGACTCTTTTACCTATACCGACTGGATGGAGGTGTATAAAAGGTTGGTGTACTGGGAACTGGAGCTGGAGGGAGCGGAAAGTAGCATGACCGAAATGCTTGCTGCGCAGAAAACGGAGGCCAACAGTGCTTTTATTAAATTCGTAAAAAAGAACTATCTCGACTGGATTGCCAACCCGGAAAGCAGACCTTTAATAAGTCCGGATGTATTTAAAAAGAAGATATTTCCCGTGCTTGATGCCGGTGAAAAGGTTTTCTTTATTGTTCTTGATAATTTCCGGTACGACCAGTGGAGGGTGCTTAGCAATGAGCTGGCAGATTACTTTTCTTTTGAGGAAGAACTTTACTTTAGCATTCTCCCTACCGCTACACAGTATGCACGGAATGCTATCTTTTCCGGGTTGATGCCGAATAAGATTGCCGAAATGTTTCCCGATCTTTGGGTGGATGAGGATGAAGAAGAGGGCAAAAACCTGAATGAAGCTCCTCTGATTCAAACACATATTGATCGTTATAGACGCAAGAATACTTTTTCTTATAATAAGATTAATGATTCCGCCGGAGTTGAAAAGTTGCTGAGTAACCTTAATAACCTAAAAGCAAATGACTTAAATGTGGTTGTTCTCAACTTTATCGATATGCTTTCGCATGCCAGAACGGAATCGAAAATGGTACGCGAACTGGCTTCTACGGAAGCTGCTTATAGATCAATCACACTATCGTGGTTCAGGCATTCTTCAATAAAGGAACTATTTAAAGTGTTGGCGGATAGTGATTACAGGATAATTATCACTACTGACCACGGAACCATACGTGTAGATAATGCGATAAAAGTAATTGGAGACAGAAACACGAATACCAATCTGCGCTACAAGCTTGGAAAGAATCTGAGTTATAACCTCAAAGAGGTTTTTGAAATAAAAGATCCAAGAAAAGCGCAGCTTCCTTGTCCGAATGTTAGTACTTCTTATATCTTTGCAGGCGGAAGAGATTTCTTTGCTTATCCAAACAATTTTAATTACTATGTATCTTATTATGCGAATACCTTTCAGCATGGTGGTATCTCCATGGAAGAAATGATTATTCCGTTAATAAGAATGCAAAGTAAGAAACGATAATACAGACTTTATATATGGAAATTAAAATTAGTTCTTTAGACAATATCAAGGATGCTGCCCGTGAATTTATTGCTGCTATGGGCGATAATACAGTGTTTGCTTTCTACGGAAAGATGGGTGCTGGTAAAACTACCTTTATCAAGGCTATATGTGAATATATGGGAGTTTCGGACGTGATAAACTCTCCTTCGTTCTCTATCATTAATGAATATCGTGCGGAAAGTGGTGAGCTTATTTATCATTTCGATTTCTACCGCATCAATAAGGTAGAAGAGGCTTATGATTTTGGGTACGAAGATTATTTCTATTGTGGTGCCTTATGTTTTATTGAATGGCCGGAACTGATTGAAGAACTTTTGCCGTTTGATTGTGTAAAGGTAACCATTGAAGAACAGGAAGACGGAAGCCGTTTGGTAACTTTCTAATTAATGGATCCAAAATATATAGTACAAGGATTATTCACTGTGGCGGGAATTATTTCTATTCTCGCTGCTCTATTTAATTGGAACTGGTTTTTCTCTGCTCAGAATGCGCAGTTTGTTGTTCGGAACATTGGCAGAAAATGGGCCAGGGTATTTTATGGAACTTTGGGACTTATTTTAATTGCTGCAGCTGTATTCTTTTATTTTCAGGTAAATCAGTAAAATATATAATTTATTATTACTTTTGTTCTTATATCCTATCTAATAATTTAAGAAAGGTATCAATTCTTCTTTCACTTATATTTGTACTTTATCTCTATCTCTATTTGTAGAAAATATTACATTATGAATACTCAGAATCAAAAAATTAATTTTTATCAGAAAAGAACCTTAGTTGAGAATATTACTATTACATTCGATTTTCTAAAAGATCATTGGAAGATGATCCTTAAATTGTGTGTATACTTCTTATTACCTTTATCTATTGTGCAGGGGATCTTTTCAACTAATTTTTATTCTTTTGTAGTTGATGCTGCATTGTATGCACCTTCTACTTTTGAGTCTTTAGAAGGAATATCTCCTATGACTATTGTAAATTATGTTTTGTTGATTATTTCTTTTCTGATAGGTCAAAGCTTTCTCACTGCTATTGTCTATACGGTTCTACAGAAATCTTTAGATGAGAATAGTTCAGAAAGTTATTCTCTCTCAGGGATAAAAGACGTTTTTATATCATACCTGAAACAATGCTTTATCCTGACTTTTTATCTGATGTTTGTTATTCTTGGATATTTCTTGCTTGTAGGAGCATTGGCATATCTGTTTCCTTATTTCTTGGTTATAATTATACCTGTTACGTTTGCTTTAATTATACCTTTGATATTAATTTATCCGGCTTATATTTTAGGAGAAGATTCTGGTACAAATAATGCATTAAAGCAGTCTTTCAAATTGGGATTTCCTACCTGGGGAAACCTTTTCTTATTAATGTTTGCCTTAGGTATTGTTTGTAAAATAATTCAGATCGTTGCAAAATTGCCTTGGTATATAACTTTCTTTACTGGCAAAATTTCAGGTCAGGTAACGAATGGTGTCGCTGTTTCAAATCCATTTTGGCTGGATCTTATTACATATTTATTTTCTGCAGTTCATATTTTGGGTTCTTATATTGGAGGTGTATTGATTCTTGTAGGTGCTGCATTTCATTACTTCAGTGCGCTGGAGGGAAAGGAAACTCTATCTGATAGCAACGATATTGATAATTTTGATCAATTATAAATATTTAATGCACGCTTCGGACACTCTATTTTATGATTTCGCAAAAATAGCAAGCTGATTCATAACCTCTTTGGAAGTGTGATTGGTGGTCTCTACCCTGAAACAACATGCCGTTTACTCATTACTCACCACGCCCGATAAGTTGTCGGTCGACATTATAAATAAGTATTTGGAGATTAAATCCCGCCATCTTATCTAGACGATTAATATTCTACTGCTGATAACTAGCTATCCCATTCACCAATAAATAAAATCCATAGGTGAATGGCTGAATTTTATTGGTGAATAATCCGGGAAGATTGGTGAATGGTTTTCAAGTAGTCTAACTTTCTGTTTTTCTTTGTGTTTTGCAAACTATGACACAAAAGCAGAAAGCTACCATCACTCCCTCACTTTTTGTTGTAATACACTGAATATAAAATAACTAATGGGTGATGGTAGCTTTTTTATCCATCACTTTACCCTCACAAAAAGGGTCATCCCTCACCATTTCGAGCATAATTTGTTCATTTCAGATCTCTGCGTAAGTTGTAATGTAGGACTTCTGTTTTTATATTTTTGTACAAAGAGACTAGCCATTTCTTAAGCATCCTAAATTATGTTTGGAATTTGTTGATCAACAAAGTTCTTTTATACTAATATGTACCAATAATATAAAATAATAATAATCTTTACTAGATATATGTATTATATTTCTTTATTTTATACATTTGTACATTATGTTCAAATTACAAACGCAACTGGTGGTAGTAAATTAGAGTATTATTCTAATGGTGGACTACTTATTTCTAATAATTCAAATATTTGTACTCTTTATATAGTGAAAAGAAAATAATAATATATGAATAAGAAAAAAATAATATCGTCAATTATAAAAGTTCTTATTATAATTGTTCTTATTGTAATTGTTGTGATTGGTGGAATCATAGGATTCTGGTATCATAGCCATTTTTGGACATACTATCACAATTTTAGGATAGAAAGTGTAGATATGCGAGAAGTTGTGCTTGATGATTCTGCTTGTGGCAGCAAGACCTATCTTTTAACCCTTAAATGTAAGGAATGCAATCCACAACGAAGGTGGATGGGTGTAATTCCACCTTTTGTAGATGGCATTGCAGAAAAAGTGGAATCTATCGAGGTTCTGGATTTTGAGAATAAGAATATATCCTCAGTATTCCAGGGTGTTGATAGGTATAAAAACGTTCCGTTGGGTTTTTTGTACGTTGAAAATGTTACTTCCACTGTTCGCTCTGTTAGAGATCTAGATAGCTTAGGTAATTATATGAATCATTTAAAAGAAGAGTTGTGTTATAATTATTATAACAAAAGAGATAGCTCATATTATGTTGGGCTGTTATATAGATTAAAATATAATCGTGAAGTTCCTAAGAATGTAGTCGTTAAATTAAAGGGAAAGACTTTACAGGCAGAAGTTGATACGATACCTCTATATTTCAGTGTTTCATGTATAATACCTCAAGGTCAGGAACATGGCAGTGAGGCAAATGTAATTAGAAGTAGTTGGAAATTCGATTTTGATTATAAAAGATAACTCTATTAATTTGTTGCTGCTTTTAGTCGCTTTTTATTTTTCTTATCAAATAGGTAAAGATGCTGCCCATAGAGATGCTCGGATTAAAGTTACAAGTGAAGTTAATCAACAGAAATAAGGAGGTCAAAGTAATACTTCTGGTGGGGGGACTAATACTATTTCCAATATAAAAAACAGTCCGTTGCAAGCTTATTCTTGCAACGGACTGAAATGTATTTTATCCTCCTAATTGAGGGATTCAGGACTAGTTATTAAGTGAGGTTAATCAACCTGACCTAATGAATTTCCATATTCCATTTCTCCTTGAACAACAAAGAGAATATCTTCGGGATTAAATTCTCCCATACCATCTTTTTTTGCCTCTTTTACAATGTATTCCACTATTTCGTCCTGATCGATATTTACATATCCATCAGCATCCGGTTGTGCATCCAAACATCCGCTTGTAGAATAGTAATCCACCATCACGTCGAGGAAATAATAGAGCTCATCGTCAGTAAACTTGTCTTTCAAGTCCTGTGGCAAAAAGTTCTTAATGAATTCAACGGTCTTTTCGTCGTCTTCATCTTCCAATAAGAAATCATCTTCTAAGCCCATAATCTAATTGTGTTTTGAGAGTTCTTATAAAATTTATTATTGAATTACAGTAAAGAATCAATCTTTGCCTGGAAAACAGATTTCGCAGCTGCTCCAACTTGTTTATCAACAACTTCGCCATTCTTAATAAACAATACAGTAGGAACATTACGGATTCCGAATTTTGATACTAGATCGTCGTTCTCTTCAATGTCACATTTTCCAATAGTTACTTTTCCTTCGTATTCTGCTGCTAATTCTTCGATTGCAGGTCCTATTTGTTTGCAAGGTCCGCACCAGGTTGCCCAGAAATCTACTACTAATGGTTTTTCGCTTTGAAGTAATTCTTCAAAATTATTGTCTGTTATTGCTAATGCCATAATATTATCCTTTTTTTATTAAACGTATATGATGCAAATATAATATTAATTAATATGATATTCAAGTTCGGGATGTTCATTTATATAATTGACGATATTTTTTCCAACTGATAATTTAGTTGAACGAGCCATAAATTCAACCGAATAATTTGATTCATCATCAAAGATTTTAAAGAAAAGCTCTGTCTTTCCCGGACTTTCATTGCTTAAAATTGAAAGTTCTGTCACAACCTGCTGATCTAAAGCTTTCAATGGGATAAAGATAGTCATCTTTTCTATTAATGTATCCTTTACATCGGGAAGCAGTTCCATAGATGTTATTTTAATATCCAGCTCGTCGGGTTTCCATTGACGTGGCTGACAACGGCCTTTGATATATAAGAACATTCCCACAGAAAGAAAGTTTCGCCATTCAATATAGTCGTTGCCGAAGAAAGGCAGTTCATTAGAACCGGAGAAGTCTTCAAACTTGACTATTGCATAAGGCTTTCCGGTTTTTCCCATACCTTCTCGAACGTTTGTTACTATTCCTCCAAAAGTGAGCTCCTTATTGGCAAGGGATGCTCGGTCTGAGAAATCGACCATTTTGGTATTACATACATCCTTTAATATAATAGAGTACTCATCAAGTGGATGAGCTGAAAGGTAGATACCAACCAATTCCTTTTCTTTATTAAGACGTTCAAGGTCGCTCCATCTTTCTGCCGGCAATATTTCGGGTGTTGCAATATCTATAACATTATCTCCACCAAAAAGAGAGTTCGCAGCTTGTTCTCTGTCCAGCTGGAACTTGTTACCGTAACGGACTAATGTTTCAAGGAAAGTTTCTCCTTTTGTATTTACAGCAAAGAATTGCTCTCTTTTTAATTCAGGGAAATTATCGAAACCACCGGCAAGAGCTATGTTTTCAAGATTCTTCTTGTTGCAGGCGGTTAAGTTTACCCGCTGAACAAAATCGAAGATTCCAGCAAACGGGCCATTTTTCTCTCGTTCTTGAATAATTGCTTCTACAGCACTTTCTCCTACACCCTTGATAGCTCCCAATCCAAAGCGAATATTACCTTCTTTGTTAACCGTGAATTTCAGATTACTTTCATTTACATCCGGTCCCAGAACAAGAATCCCCATTGCTTTACATTCGTCCATGAACCTTGTGATATCTGTAATATTTGAGATATTCCGGCTCAGAACGGCAGCCATATACTCGGATGGGTAGTTGGCTTTTAGATATGCAGTCTGATAAGCGACCCATGAGTAGCAGGTTGCATGAGATTTATTGAACGCATAAGAGGCGAACTTTTCCCAGTCTCCCCAAATTTTTTCAAGAACTTTAGGGTCATGACCGTTTTTCTGTCCTCCTTCCAGGAACAGAGGTTTCAGGTGATCCAGCTTATCTTTCAGCTTTTTACCCATTGCTTTACGCAATGTATCTGATTCTCCACGAGTGAAGTTGGCAAGAAGTCTGGATAAAAGCATCACCTGTTCCTGATATACCGTAATACCATAAGTATCTTTAAGATACTTTTCCATTACTGGTATGTCATATATAATGGGTTCACGACCATGTTTACGGTCAATGAACTGAGGAATATAGTCCATTGGTCCCGGTCGGTAAAGCGCATTCATCGCGATAAGATCCTCGAAAGTACTAGGTTGAAGCTCTTTCAGGTATTTTTGCATACCGGGCGACTCAAACTGGAAGGTCCCGATAGTTCTTCCTTCACTATATAGTTTGTAAGTAGGTTCATCTTCTGTGGAAATAGTATCAATATCCAGATCTATTCCCCGGTGTAAACGAATGTTTACAATGGCTTCCTTTATAATTGATAGGGTTTTAAGTCCCAGAAAGTCCATCTTGATCAGTCCCGTATCCTCAATAACCGAGCCTTCATACTGGGTAACCAGCATTTTTTCGCCGGTTTCTTTATCATCAGCAGTACTTACCGGCACCCAATCCGTAATATCATCACGGCAGATAATGGTTCCACAGGCATGAACACCCGTGTTGCGCACATTGCCTTCCAGCATTTGTGCGTATTTCATGGTATCTCTTACCAAAGGATCGTAAGAGTTGCAAGCCTCCTGTAACTCAGGGATTGCAGCGATACAGTTCTTTAAATTAATTTTAGGATTCTTTCCATTTACTTCTGGCAGTCGGTCGGGGATTAACTTGGTTAGTCTGTCCGATTCAGACAAAGGCAATTTCTGTACACGCGCCACATCCTTGATGGCCAGCTTGGTAGCCATTGTACCGTAAGTAATAATGTGGGCTACTTTCTCGTAGCCATATTTATCTGTAACCCAACGAAGCACCTCACCACGGCCGTCATCATCAAAGTCGATATCAATATCCGGCAGTGAAATACGGTCAGGATTCAGGAAGCGTTCGAATAGTAAGTCGTACTTGATAGGGTCTAACTGAGTAATCCCCAAACAATACGCAACAGCCGAGCCCGCTGCCGAACCACGCCCCGGTCCAACAGATACACCCATATCTCTTGCTGCAGCAATGAAGTCTTGTACAATAAGGAAGTATCCCGGGAATCCCATGTGCTTAATTGTGGCCAATTCAAAATCCACACGTTCCTTTTGTTCGTCATTCATTTCTCCCCAACGCTTCTTTGCTCCCTCGTAAGTGAGGTACTTAAGATAATCGTCGTCGTTATCAAATCCTGCAGGTTTTGGGAAGTTAGGAAGGATAGGGCCGTGGTCGATAGTATAGAATTCCACCTGGTTGCATATATCCACTGTATTGGAAAGAGCTTCAGGAACATCAGCAAAGATTTCATTCATTTCCTCCCTGGTTTTCATCCATTCCTGTTTGGAATAGAGCATACGGTTAGGGTCATCCAGATCCTTACCTGTACTGAGGCAAATCAAACGGTCATGTGCTTCCGCATTTTCTTCGTCCACAAAGTGTACGTCGTTAGTGCATATCAGCTTAACATTATATTTTTGGGAAAGCTTTATTATTTCAGGATTAACCATTGACTGGAGAGCAAAAGCTTCATGGTTGGCTCTTGCCACAGTAGCTTTATGACGTTGTAATTCCAGATAGAAATCATCGCCAAAAAGGTTCTTGTACCAACGGATTGCCTCCTCAGCTTCTTCTATTTGCTGCTTTCTTATTTTCTGAGGAACTTCACCTCCCAAACAAGCAGATGAAACAATAAGTCCTTCGTGATATTTCTCTAATTCAGTTCTGTCAGTACGTGGACGATAATAATAACCATCAGTCCAGGCTTTAGACACCAGCTTTATCAGATTATGATAACCTTTTTCGTTCTTTGCAAGTACAATTAAGTGATAACCACTTTGATCTTGTTTACCATCTTTCTTATCAAGAGAACGCTTTGCCACATACATTTCGCAGCCGATTATCGGTTTAAATAATTTCTTTTTAGCGGCTTCTAATTGTTCTTTGCAATTGTTTATTTCGTTCTCTTTATCTTCGCATGCAAGTTCTCCTGATTCAAGCTGAGAGATTTTCTTTTTCAGATCTTTTATCTCGCCGTTTGCTCCTCCATTCTTCTTCTTTACATAATTGAAGAATTCTTTTACACCGAACATGTTTCCATGATCGGTCAAGGCAATACCTTTCATTCCGTTGTCTATGGCTTTGTCAACCAGAGCTTTAACGGAGGCTTGTCCATCGAGGATAGAATATTGTGAGTGAACATGTAAATGAACAAAATCTTGCATATTAACTAAAAATTTTAAAAAATAATCCCAACCATAAATAAAATGGTTTTCAAAGATACTTAGCTTTCTACTTTCAAAAAAATGAATTCACTAAAAGTTATCAACATAAATGTTTTTTATAAGAAAAGAAGCATTTTTATTTATTTCTATGATAATTTACTTGGTAGCTTATCAAATTAAGATTATTTTTGTGCCATAAAATCATTATAAAGGACTGATGGGTCGACTTAAAAAATTAAAGAAAATAAGAATTCACAGAGAAGGTACTCATATTTTGGCAATAGGGTTGCTTTTTTTTCTTGTTATTAATAGCCTTGTTTATTACTATGTTGATTGCAAATTACTATTTTATCTATTAGCGGTTTTAAGTATTGCTATTTATGGATTAATGGTGAATTTCTTTCGTTGCCCTATACGTTTATTTGGGGAAGATACAACTAATGTTGTAGTAGCTCCTGCAGACGGAAAGATTGTGGTTGTGGAAGAGGTTGATGAAAATGACTATTTTCACGACAAGCGCTTAATGATCTCAATCTTTATGAGTGTTGTAAATGTTCATGCCAACTGGTATCCTGTTGACGGAACTGTAAAACATGTAAGCCATCAGGATGGTAAGTTTATGAAGGCTTGGTTGCCAAAGGCAAGTACAGATAATGAACGTTCAACTGTTATTATAGAAACTCCTGAAGGTGTTGAGGTATTGGTAAGACAAATTGCGGGTGCTATGGCAAGACGCATTGTGACTTATGCTGAGGCTGGCGAAGAATGTTATATTGATGAACATATGGGATTTATTAAATTTGGTTCTCGTGTTGATGTTTATCTTCCTCTTGGCACAGAAGTGCTTGTTAAGATGGGACAATTGACAGTGGGTAACCAGACTATATTGGCAAAACTGAAATAATTATTGTAATGGCAAACTCTATAACTCGTCACATTCCTAATTCTGTTACTTGCTTAAATTTGTTTTCCGGCTGTATTGCAGCGGTAATGGCTTTTGAGGCAGAATATGAAATGGCGATGCTTTTTATAGTATTGAGTGCCGTTTTTGATTTCTTTGACGGATTTCTGGCGCGCTCGCTTCATGCATATTCAAAAATTGGAAAAGAATTAGATTCATTGGCCGATGATGTTAGTTTTGGAGTTGCGCCTTCGCTTATCATATTTTCTTTATTTAAAGAAATGCATTATCCTTCCTTTCTGATTTGTCTGGAAGATTACATTCCTTATCTGGCATTTACAATTTCAGTTTTCTCGGCGTTAAGATTGGCAAAGTTCAATGTGGATGAGCGACAGACCAGTTCATTTATCGGGCTACCGGTTCCGGCAAATGCTCTTTTCTGGGGATCTTTGGTTGTTGGAGCACACTCTTTCTTAGTCTCAGATAGTTTTAATGCTATATACCTCTTTGCTCTTGTGGTTATATTCTCATACCTTTTGGTTTCAGAGATTCCGATGTTTTCTTTAAAGTTCAAGAATCTATCCTGGAAAGATAATAAAGTGAGTTTCATTTTCCTACTGGTTTGCATTCCTCTACTCATCTTTTTAGGTATTGCAGGTTTTGCTGCTGTAATTGTTTGGTATATTCTTCTTTCTGTAATTACAGGAAAGAAGAAATAAACAAAGAGTTTGGCACACTTGTTGTATATCACTCTATATTATAAATAAACTTATTTGCTCATGGGTGCTATATTTAGCTTATTCTTTTTCATTATTATAATCGTTCTGGTTTTTGGTTTGTCAATTATCAGTGGTATTCTTCGTCTTCTTTTCGGATTTGGTCGTAAATCACATACAAGAAGCTATAATTTCGGGGGAGGCGAGCGAACATCAAATACACATAGTGATACATCTTCCGGTGCTGCTTCAGATTCTAAGTCAAAGCATAAAAAGATCTTCGATAAAGATGATGGAGAGTATGTGGAGTTTGAAGAGGTAAAGGAAGATAAGTAAATTCTTAGGGAATAGCTTCTAACGTCTTTTCTGAAAGAAACTCTTCATCAGCGTAGCGCATTCTTCTTTCAAAATTCCTTTTACAACAACAGTTTTGGGATGAAGTGCGTCTGGGGCATACTTCTGATAACCTCTTTTCTCATCCTCTGCACCGAAAACCAGTCTTGCAGTTTGTGCCCATGCAATAGCTCCGGCACACATCACACAAGGCTCTACGGTTACGTAAATAGTGCATTCGTTCAGATACTTTCCTCCAAGCACATTTGCTGCAGCGGTAATGGCTTGCATTTCTGCGTGAGCGGTGACATCGTTTAGCGTTTCGGTAAGATTATGAGCGCGGGCAATAATTCTTTCTTTGCTCACCACAATAGCTCCAACCGGAATCTCTCCTCTGTCGAATGCTTTCTGAGCTTCGACTAAAGCCTGTTTCATAAAATAGGTATCGTCAAGCATATTAACGTCTCATATCGTGTTCGCCGAAGAGGGTAGGGTAATCTTCCTGCATATTTTTATATACAAACTGAAGAACAGTCTCACGCAGCCAACGAGATTTGTTTTCTATCTTATATTTACTAAGATAGCGTTCCACAATCTGCATCTCTTCATCACTTAATGAACAAGTAATGTGCTGCTGACGTTTTGGCAAATTGGCCGCGGTTTTAAATCTTTTTCTGTCGTTCGTTCCCATATTATCTGCAAAATTACTTTTACTTCTGTAAATACAAAGAATAAATTCAGTAAATTTGCAAAAACAATCTATGGCAGAGCACAATATTTTAGGAAAAAGCGGAGAAGAGGAAGCTATAAGGTATCTTGTTGCTCATGGTTATGCTATCCGTCACCAAAACTGGAGGCGGGGACATAAGGAGATAGATATTGTGGCAGAGAAGGATAACGAGCTGATTATAGTTGAGGTGAAAACACGGAAAAACAGACTGTTTGCCGAGCCTCAAGATGCCGTTACTCCAATGAAAATAAGACGTACTGTTTCTGCTGCAGATGCTTATCTCAGGTTTTTCCAAGTCGACCTGCCAGTCCGTTTCGATATTATTACGGTTGTTGGAGAAACAGGTTCCTTTACTATTGAACATATAGAGGAAGCTTTTTATCCTCCCGTTTGGTAATAGTAACTTAATGCTTTAATCAAATATATTTTATTATGGATATAGAATCGGCCAGAGAATATTGTTTGCAAAAGAAAGGGGCTACAGAAGATTTTCCTTTTGATGAGGTTAATTTGGTTATTCGGGTAATGAATAAGATGTTTGTTTTGATGGATCTTGAGACCCCCGATAAAATAACAATGAAATGTGATCCGGAATATGCCATTGAACTCAGAGAAAGATATTCCGGTATTGAAGGAGCTTATCACTTTAATAAGAAGTATTGGAATCAGGTAATGTTCGATGGCAGTGTTGGCGATTCTTTGATAAAGCAACTCATTGACCATTCCTACGAAGAAGTTATAAAGAAATTTACCCGGAAGCTACGTGCCGAGTATGATGCATTGCCCTAAACTATGAAATGTAATATTATCAGGTTAGAGGAGACTCGTTCTACAAACGTCTACCTCCGTGATTTATTTTCCAACCAGGCAGTACCGGAGTTTACAACAGTAGTAACCGAATACCAGTCGGCTGGGAGAGGACAGCTGGGAAATTCATGGGAAAGTGAACAGGGCAAGAATCTGCTTTTCTCTGTCTTGCTGCAGCCCGATTTTGTTCAGGCGAGGGAACAGTTCCTTATTTCCCAGATAACCAGTCTTGCGATAAAAGAATCGCTCGACCGTTTTGCTCCCGGATTTAGTATTAAGTGGCCCAACGATATTTACTGGAATAAACAGAAAATCTGTGGAATGCTGATAGAAAACGACATTGCAGGCATGATGCTTTCTCACAGCATTCTTGGAATAGGAATCAATATTAATCAGGAGGTCTTTGTGAGTAATGCACCAAACCCGATATCCCTGAAAACAATCACCGGAGATATTCAGGACAAAGACGAGATTCTGGCCGACATACTTCATCGCCTTTCTGCTTATTACGAATTGCTGCGAAAAGGAGAGGAAGAGAAAATCAGTAGCCTATATTTTAATTCATTATTTCGGAAAGAAGGTTTTCATCGATATGCAGACAAAAATGGCGAATTCTCTGCCAAAATTACACGTATTGCACCCGGAGGAGTTTTGATTCTGAGTACAGTGTCGGGCGAAGAAAGGGCCTATTTATTTAAAGAAGTACGTTTTGTACTATAGTTAATTCTACAGAATACAAAGTATATATTAATAAAGAAATAGCGGTCTGTCCTGATTACTCAAGGCAGACCGCTATTTTTATATTAACAAGCAAAGCTTATTTATTTGATTCCAATTCTACTAAATGAATTTTATCCAGCGTTTTCTTAGCTTCGGAAGAAGGAAACAGACTTATAACCTTTTCCAGGTGAGCTTTGGCTTTCTCATATTCGGTTGTAACCAAACGTGCCAGCTCATTTCTATAATGAGCATACTGCATTCTTGTTAGTGTATTCACCTTCTTAAACTCTTTATCCAGCGTTCGTTTTTCTTTGTCGGCAGTAAAGAAATAGTAGTTTCCTATATAGATATTGGCAGCCAGATTATTATTGTCTAGTGCAAGAATCTTTTCATAAGATTTTAAAGCTTCGTCTTCCTTCCCCAGAACAACTTCCAGTTCGGCGCAAGGAACAAGATACGAAACTTCATTCGGCTTTAGTTGTAACAATTCTTTGTAATAAACATAAGCTTTTTCATAATTACGGGTATGCTTGCAATAAAAACCTAATTGGTAAAGCATTTCAGCACGTGCAGGACAACTAAAAGAGATGCTATCCAGAAAGAATTTTTCTGATTTATAAAGATCTTTATCAACGGCAATGTGAAACAGATTGCTTGCTTCATTCCAATGCTGCTCGGCCAAAGCATGAGATATGTTTGGCATAATCTGCTCTACAGTCTGTGCAGAAAGTGACTTAGAGAACAACAAGAAAAAAGAAATTAGAATAGTAAAGTTTATTCTCATATACGTCTTTTGTTTAGATTCAATACAAAGATATTAATTAATCGATGACAAGTATATTTTAAGTGGAGATTTTTATGTAAGTTTGCCGAAATTAAACATTTAGAAATATGGTTAAATATAAAAGAATTCTTCTGAAGCTAAGTGGAGAAAGCCTGATGGGAGAAAAACAATATGGTATTGATGAAACTCGTTTAGGTGAATATGCCCAGCAAATAAAGGAAATTCACGAGCTTGGCGTACAGATTGGAATTGTTATTGGTGGTGGAAATATCTTCCGTGGACTAACCGGAGCATCCAAAGGTTTCGACCGTGTGAAGGGTGACCAGATGGGTATGCTTGCAACAGTTATTAACAGTCTGGCTTTGAGCTCAGCTCTCGGATCTGTTGGCGTGAAAAGCAGAGTGCTTACAGCTGTTCGTATGGAGCCAATTGGTGAGTTCTATAATAAATGGAAAGCTATTGAAACTTTAGAGGCCGGAGAAGTGGCAATCTTCTCGGCAGGTACAGGAAATCCATTCTTCACAACAGATACCGGTTCGTCATTGCGCGGAATTGAAATAGAGGCAGATGTAATGCTGAAAGGAACTCGCGTAGATGGTATCTATACAGCCGACCCAGAAAAGGACAAGACTGCAACAAAATTCAAGGAAATTACTTACGATGAAATCTATACTCGCGGATTGAAAGTAATGGATCTTACCGCTACAACTATGTGTAAGGAAAACAATTTGCCTATTGTTGTGTTCGATATGGATACAGTTGGCAATTTGAAAAAGGTAATTGAAGGAGAAGATATAGGGACTTTAGTTCATAACTAACCAGAGTTAGTGTAAACTTCCTCGGGAGTTTTCAAAAATAAAGTAAAGGTAATCTTTAAAAGGTGTACATTAAAATATATTTAGGTGTACGCCTTTTGTTGTTTTGGTCTACTGCTTATGTAAAATGTCTCCTTATGTTTTGCCTTAACTCCGGCCAGCAAATTACTTAATCTAAGGGGCATAAAACGATATGTGTAAACTATAATCGATCTTGTTATTAGAGATATCTCAAAATTAAAAGATAAGTAATTGTTGATTAAAAACTAATATCTTGTTCTTGAGTTCTATCTTTTGAAAAATCATCATCCCACATTAATTTTATTCTATGAATATTTTTATGTCCATTAGCCAGCATCACTGATAAATCAAATGATCCTTGAGGTAAAAGACTTGGATAGGGTAAAAAATTATCAGGGACAAGTAAATATACAGAACTATCATTTGATATATCCTCTGAAATAAGCCTAATATTTGTTGCTGTATTTTTACCCTTATTACGAATCTCAATTTTCCAATTATTAGCAGCTTTATATACTTGTGCTTCTATTGAAGCCTTTTTCTTTTCATTAATCTCTTCAAGTTCTCGTTTTAACTGATAGTTATTAATTTGTTGTTGTTGAATATTCAACTTTCTTGTATGCACAATATATGTATATATCGCCCCTATAGAAGCAAAGATGGAAAGTGATAAGCTTATTATACCTTCTAATTCCATAATTATTTAAGTTTTAATTTCATTTTATAATACTAAAGTGTTCTACGTATTGTTAAGTCTGGATTAAAATAGATTGAGATTGTATCCATTATGTTTTCAGTATCTCCAGATCTACTTTTTACTGTAGCCTTTATAAAAAAGAAATATTGGTATATAGTCTTTGTATCTTTGAGGTTACTCAGTTTATGCCTAATTATACTATCTTGCTTTATAACTTGAGATGCAGAATCTAAATATAATCTAGATTCTTTTAAAGCCTTCTTTGCGTCATCTTTTTGGATATTAACTAAAGTGCTACCAAAATCAGCTTCACTGTATAATAACGCTTGCTGTTGTGAAAGTCTTGCAATATCACCAGATTTCTCAGACATTGTAAGGTAGTATTCTATCAGTTTTACATTGTTTAATAGTCTTACACTATCTATATGAGATTCATTAATACTATCGTATCTTATAGGCTTAAATTCTAAAATATTCAAGGTCTCGTTTCTTTTAAAATAGAAGTCTTCAATATATTGTTTAGAATCAGAAGTCATCTTATCTAAATTACTATTATACTTGTCTTTGCAGGAAATTACTAATAATGTAAATAAAAAAAATATAATTATCTTTTTCATATTATTCTTCCTTATTTTGATATTGATTTTATTATTTTCAATTCCTGATTGTATTTTCTTCTAACAGAACTTTTATCCTGAATCCGGTAAAAAGAGCTTTGTTAATCTTTCTTTTGAATAGAAAAACCTGCCTTGGTTAAATCTTCCCAGTAATGAGGATAAGATTTTGAAACCACTTGAGGATCACAGATCGTGATGGAAGGAATTCTCAGACAAGCCGGAGCAAAAGCCATTGCCATACGGTGATCTTCGTAAGTCTTTATTGCGGGAGTTTCAGACACAGATTGACGTTCACCATCCCAGTATAATGTAGCTTTTCCGGTTTCCCTAAGCACATATCCCAGTTTGCCCAGTTCGGCAATCAGTGCAGCTATACGGTCGGTCTCTTTAATCTTCAGAGTATGCAGTCCCGAGAAGCGGAAAGGAATTCCCATTACAGCGCAAGTTACTGCGAATGTCTGTGTAAGATCGGGTTCATTAATAAAGTTATACTCCATCTTTTCGCAGCAAACACCTGTTTTTCTAAGCAGGGCTCCCTTGGAATTAAAAATAGTTTCAACCCCTAATTCGGTGAATAACTCTGCCACCTTACTATCTCCCTGATAGCTATCCGCAAAAAGGCCATTCAGTTGAATTTCAGCTTCAGGAGCAAGAGCCGCCATCTGATACCAGTAAGAAGCTGCCGACCAATCGGATTCCACCGTAAATGGCACAGAAGTATAAGGTTTTGGAAGCACCTCAATGCAGTTGTCATTTACCCATTCGGCCTGAGCACCAAAATCCTTCATTAATTGCAGCGTCAAGTTGATATATGGTTTAGAGATAATATCTCCCGTAAGAGTCATTTTTAGCCCGTTCTTAAGTATAGGGGCAATCATCAGCAGTGCAGAGATATACTGTGAACTTACATTTCCTTTAAGAGAGATGGCACCACCTTCGAGCGGTTTTCCGCTAATGCGTAACGGCGGAAATCCATTGCTTCGTTCGTATTTTATTTCAGCTCCCAGCATTTTCAGTGCGTTAACCAGAATCTCAATGGGGCGTTGCTGCATACGCTCGGTTCCTGTAATTACTCTTGTTCCCTCTGTTACCGAAAGAAAAGCAGTGAGAAAGCGCATAGCTGTGCCGGCAGCCATAATATCTATAGTTTCATCCTGAGAAGTAAGTGCTTTTACCATTACATTTGTATCATCGCAGTCGGATAAATTTTCCGGTTTATAGGCACCTTTGGCAAGCGCGTTAATAATTAATGCACGGTTACTTATACTTTTTGAAGCCGGCAACTGAATGTCGGTACAAACCTGGGCAGGAGCAGAAACTTGAATTCGCATGGTAAGTCAGTTAAGAGCAATATGCTGGTTAAAAAAATAGTATGATTGATGCTACAAAGATAACGATCTTAATTGTAAAAGGCCATTTTTCTATGTCCTAATATTTAAAAAGAGTGAGGGATGGGCTTAAAAGTGAGGGATAAAGTGAGGGATTGGTGAGGGATGTTTTTTGTTTTATGCGTTATAATCGTTTCAATATTAGATGCTTATACTTTTTTGGTGAGAGAGTGATGGTTGAAAATGATTTTTATAATTAAAGCATAACATCTTAATTACCATGAATTAAAATAATATTTTTGCAGCTCTTTAAAATAGAGTATAAAAGAACATGGAACCAAGAGAACTTATAAATTTTATGAGTATTGCAGAGAAGTTGAAATGCAATACACGCCATTCGTGGACGTCCACCAATCGTCACGAAAGTGTGGCCGAACATAGCTGGAGATTATCATTAATGGCTTACTTTATACAGGATGAATTTCCGGAAGCGGATATCAATAAAGTGATTTTAATGTGTATTTTTCACGATCTTGGTGAAGCCATAACCGGAGATATACCTGCATTCAATAAAACAAAGAAGGATGAAGAAATTGAGGATAAGGAAATAACCCAGTTAATAAATACTTTGCCAGAGGGTTATCGGGAAAAGTTATCTCATCTATTCAAGGAAATGAATGAGTTGCAGACTCTTGAAGCTCGTATCTACAAAGCATTGGATAAAATGGAAACACTGGTTCAGCACAACGAAGCAGATATTTCTACCTGGCTTCCGCTGGAATATAAGTTAAACCTGGAATATGGTGAAGAGGCCGTAAGTTTCTCATCTTACATGAAAGAATTGAGAAATGAAATATGCAATGACTCTTTAAAAAAGATGGAATAGGAAACTGAATAAGTCTCCTATTTTTCGATGATATTTGTAAATTCATTCCATCCGGCTGCTTCCTTGTAGGCTGTTGAAGTTCCTTTTGGAATATATAATTTACAGTTCTCTTTATCAATTCCATTGAATGAACCCGAAGCAACCTTTGCCGGATGTAACGCCTTGCAATAGATCTCTGTTACTCCAGTACAACCAGAAAAAGCCTGATAACCAACAGACTCCAACTCTGCCGGAAGGGTAAGAGAAGTTAAGCCTGTGCAACCGTTGAAAGCGTTCTCGCCAATATATGTTGTTGTATCTGGAATTGATACGGAAGTTAATCCGGAGCAGCCAAAAAATGCGTTTTCGCGTATCGTAGTTACGCTCTTAGGAATAATAATTGAGGTTAATCCGGCACAATCATTAAATGAATTCTCGCTAATGGTAGTCATCTTATTAGGCAAAGAAATAGAAGTCAGTCCTTTGCAACCTACGAATGCTGCTTCGCCAATAAAAGTTACACTATCAGATATTGTCAGATCGGTTATACCAGAACAGTCATAAAATGCCCAGTCACCGATGGAAGTCACACTATCCGGAATAACCACAGATTTCAATCCCGAACAGTTTCTGAAAGCGTTTTCGCCAATTGAAATTACACTATTGGGTATGGTAAGTGTGGATAACTTCTCACAATCTCTGAAAACCTGATCGCCTATAGAAGTTAAACTTCCGGAAATTGTGACAAAAGCTAATTCTTTGCAATCTTTAAAAGCTTCATTGCCGATGGAAGTCACACTGTCAGGAATAACAAGGTCCGTTAATCCTATACAACCCTGGAATGAATCTTCGCCGATGGCGGTTACTTTATCACCCAAACTTAATGAAGTTATCCCTTCGCAACCGGAAAATGCATAATTACCAATGGCGCCGCTGGGAATTTCTACTGAAGTCAACCCGTTACACCCTTCAAAAGCATAAACTCCAATGGTTAAAATACTATCTGGAATAGTAACAGAAGTAAGTTCTATACAACCGGAAAAAGCTCTTTTCCCAATAACGGTAGCACTATTAGGAAGTATTATAGAAGTTATTATCTCCATTCCGGCAAACATATACTCCGGAATCTCATTGTTTCGGGTAGTGACATACTCCTGATCATCATTATAAAAGCTTCCTCCTTCTACAATGTTCACGTCTGCAAGATTAAGTACCGATAAATTGGCTATGCTACGAATAGTGGCAATATCATCCGCATTTATTTCTCCCGTAAGAGTTAAAAGCGTATTGATATTTATCTCGGTTTCGAGCTGAGTACTTAAATTGCCTGCTGTTACATTTGTTTTCATGATGAACTGATTAATTGATATCCTTTCCTATTCACATAGTAAACAAAGAAGATTAATAATGGTTGTTATTACCTATCACCTTTGCTTTTATGCAAACTTACTAAATTATTCCTTTTTAAAAAAGATGGAATTTGTTTTTTATCGGTAAAGCCGCCTCGGAAGCCTTAAATATTGATGAATTCTGGTTAATAAGATATTTATTTTGGAAAAATGAAAGCCGGAACTTGTAAAACTCCTCTTTTTTTGTTTTATTTGTTTTTTAACAAAATAATCGGAATCGCAGAATCTGATTTTAACTTGCTAACCAAGAACTAATATATAAACATGACATCACTCTTAAAATCTATTGCATTCTTATTTTCTATAACTTGCTCGCTAAACATGGTGGCTGGGGAACCCGTCAAAGGTTTTACGGATATGGAAGTCAATCATGTGAGAGTGAAGACCCCGGATGTCTTTGCCGGAAATAATAGCATAACGCTTCATCTGGAAGATTTGCAGAAAGAGGAGTATTGTTTTCCTTTGCCCGGCGGAAAGGTTATATCTGCCTATGGTACTCGTGGCGGTCACTCAGGCACTGATATAAAGACATGTGCCAATGACACAATTCGTTGCACGTTCGATGGTATAGTACGAATGGCAAAAAAATATGGTGGATATGGCAATGTTATTGTTGTTCGCCATAAAAATGGTCTGGAAAGTCTTTACAGTCACAATTCAAAGAACTTTGTAAAATCTGGCGATGAAGTAAAAGCCGGACAAGCAATAGCTTTAACCGGACGCACCGGGAGTGCAACCACAGAACATTTGCATTTTGAATTTCGTATAAATGGTTGCCATTTCAATCCCAGTATCATTTTCGATATGAACAATCATACCCTGAAAAAGTCACCTTTGGTTTGTTCTCACAAGGGTAATGGTATTTCAGTAAAACCTATTAAGGAAAATGAGTCTTAATCATTATTTTCGGAATTAGATAATACGAAAGCTGCCTGAAGTATCTTATTTTTCAGGAATAAGGGATAATCAGGATGATTAGTAAAGAATGTACTAACCTGATTACGTGCATCCCGAGTTCTATGACCGGATAACAAAGCTACAGCCCAGTTTTTAGGGAAGAAGATATCACCTGTTCGCTGAATTTCCTGAAGTACCTCTAGCCCCGGAGTTATATATGCGTTGGAGAAAGGTTCCCGCATGGGATGGTTAAGCAAAGCCAATAATCTGAGAGCCCATGGTTCAACTCTCCGGTTTTCTTTTTGAAGAAGTGACCGGAAAAGGTTTTCTTGCTCTTGTTTATCGGGAGTACAGCCACGACTTATATAATCGAACTCACGCAAACGATCCGGGTCGGTTATACGATTACGCTGCAAGGCCAGAATCTCTTTGTATTGCTGCGGCTTGTTAATAGCCAATTGATAAGCAAACGTCATATAATCGTTTTCATTGAGCAGATTATTACTCTTGTCCTTCCAAAGGTTGTAAAGAGCCTCAACTACTGTAGAATCTGAAGCCAGATTAATAACTGAGCGGAGTAACTGTTGGCGACAAGAAGCTATGGAATGATTCTGACCAATCTCCAGCATTTGTTTCTCTGCTAAAGAACGTGATTCACCCTTAATTTCCATACAAACAGAAGATAGATAATTGCAGATGCTGGAAGCAATCAGTGCATTCTTTTCCTTCTTGAGCCCCTGCAACAATGAAGAACAGCAAGAATCTGCCGAAATACGATGGCTGAGGAAATTTTCATAAACATTCATTAAAACGGCTTGGCGGGTAACGTCATCTGTCATATTCATCCAATTCTGTAACTGATAAGATGTACTTGCAGAACCAACCACAAACTTGCCATATCCCATGCCATCATAATTTGGAATAATATAATCAGGAATAGAATTTAGCGGTATACTAACCGAATGGTTTTGCAAATTTACGTCAACTGCCTTTATTGATTTTCCATATACCAATCCAACTGAAAACTGTTGTTTCCAATACAAATTTCTCTCAAACGGATCATGCTGAGTGATGATTAATGAGCCGTTGCTGACTGTTGCCGAAATTTCAGGAAGCCCTTTCTGCTTAACCCACACTTCGCTGAATTGTTTTAAGTTGGCTTGCGGACTTTCTCTATCAAGAATATCTATTAAATCGTCCCAGGTAGGATTATCAAAAGCATACTTTTTAAGATATTTCTGTATTCCTCTTTGGAAAGCTTCAGCTCCCATCTGTTGTTCCATTTTGCGCATCATTACCGGAGCCTTGTCGTAAATGATGTTGCCGTACATAAGACCCGCATTCTGAAGATTATCCAATTGTTGCTGAATAGCATGAGTACCATCAGTGCGATCTTCGGCAAGTGCATAGATCTGATATGATTTCAGGAAATTTAGTTTGTGGTTAACGTCGGGGAATTGTTGCTCCACTATTTTAGCAGCCAGATAATTGGCAAAGACCTCTTTAGTCCACACATCGTTGAACCATTTCATTGTAACCAGGTCACCAAACCACATATGAGCAGTTTCGTGTGCAATAAGTTCCGTGCGGCCCAACTCCTCGTCGGGAGTAGGATGCTCACTTAAAAACATTCTTTTATCATTATACAGAGTAGCCCCTGCATGCTCCATTCCTCCATATTGGAATCCCGGCAAAATAATGATATCATATTTAGAGAAAGGGTAGGGTACTCCGGTATATTTTTCCATCCAACGGATAGATGAAAAAACTTGTGATAGAATTGTATCCAGTTGCGCTATCTTCTTGGAATCAGTCTCTCTGTAAAAGGCATTTATACAACGTCCATCACGCGTGCAACTATGTTTCTTGAACTTGCCGGCAACGAATGAAAACAGATAGGTGGGAAGTAATTCTGTTTCATTATATAAAATAGTCTTTCGTTCCTTTATTGTTTTTTCATTAACAGCATAAGTGTTGGAAACAGCACTCCACAAAGCCGGAACTTCCAGCTTTAACGTAAATCGGGCTTTTAAATCAGGTTGGTCAAAACAAGGGAAAGCAGTTCTTGCGCGTTCGGGAACCAGTAAGGTATATAAATAATCATCACTTCGATTCAGTGATTGATTGCCTGCTATGAATGAAATCAGAATCTGATTCTTACCTTTTTTTAGATTGGAAGATGAGATAATAATATGCTCCTTCTCAAATTTGTAAGCAACCTTTTTACCATTTGCCAATACATTTTTTATTTGTGAGGATTCTGCTTTGAAATCAATCAATAAATCAGATATCCCCTGACGATTGAATGATATAACTTCTTTGCCGGTAACATTCTCCTTTCTATTTGATGGAATATTGAAATCAAGTGAATAATGTATCTCCTTTAGTTCTGCTTTCCTCTGCAAGGCAAGTTCAACAGATATTCCGGTTTCTACTTTTACTGGTCGACTGCCAGCATAAAGAATCGAAGAACCGAAAGTTGAAAGAAGTAATGACAGATATAATTTGAAAGATGACATGGTTGTAATGATTTAGAGTGTAAAGTTAGATAATAAAAATGAAACCAATATATCCTTTTTTTCATATATTTGCCTCTCATTTGTTAGCAGCTATAGAAAAACAGAATTGATAATGTTTAAATGTAAATTTGGAAAGGCTATTACTTGGCTTTTAGGTTTGTTGGTATTGCTAGGAAGTTTTGTTTTCTTCCAGTGTTTCTACCCTTATCATTTATATTATCGGGAACAGACGCAGTTATTTCTTTATACTTCGGAATACCTTTCTTCTTATTTTCAGCATCCGGCCTGGCTTGCTTGTATAACAGGTGATTTTCTTACTCAGTTTTTCTATTATATTGGTGGCGGTGCAGCTATTCTTTCTCTCTTACTGACTCTCATTTACTGGTTATCCTGGAAAGCTTTACGAATTTATTTATCTAATTGGTTATCTCTTGTTCTGGGAGTTGGAGTTGCATTCTGGGAATTGCTACGAAACTGTGAACAAAACTATCTAACCTCTTCAACAATAGCACTGATAGGTGGAATAGGAATGTTTTTATTATATGCATTGGCTGCCAAAAGCATCTTAAAGAACCGCTGGCTGAACTTACTGGTTGTTATTATTTGGCTGTTTGCCGGCTATTGGCTATTTGGTTATGGTGCATGGATTGAAGGATTGCTGATGTTGATTTGGGCTTTGAAGCAGAAAAATTGGGTGCCCGTTGTTGTTATACTTGTTGAGACTGCTGTTATGCCTCTTATATTACGCCCCGCTTATTTGTTAACCAAAGAGCAGGCATATACTTATCCTTCAAGAAATATGCTGGCTTATCCTCGAATGGATATAGAAAAGTTGCTGGCATTGGATTGTGAATTTTACTTCGGGCATTATAATAAGGTTGTACAAATGGCACAGGAAAGTGGAATGAAGAATGAAGCTGTGTCTTATTTCTATAACCTGGCAAACTGTATGCTTGGACAAATGCCCGATAAACTGATGAGTTTCTACCAGCCGGTTAGTCATGGCCTGATTTTTAATTTAGGGCCGGATACGCCTTTTCTCTATATATTCTTCAGTAACGAGGTGTGGTATCAGGTGGGCGAAATGACTATGGCAGAACACTCTGCAATATTAGGAGAAATATTCTCTCCCAACCATCGTAGTGCCCGGATGCTACGCCGATTGGCTGAAATAAATCTGATAACAGGTGATAGCGAAGCTGCTAAGAAGTACTTACGCATATTGGGTAAAACTCAATGTTATAGTAAGTGGGCAGCAGATCGTTGGCCGGAAAATCAATCAAAAGAAGTGGCTGCGGTATATGATTACAAAAAGAAATATGCTATAACAGCCGATTCTTTGCATGGTAGTGAAAATGCACGAACAGCTTTGCGCAGTTTACTTGTTTCTCATCCGGATAATACAAAAGCACAGGATTATCTTTTCTGCTTTGATTTATTGGAGAAAGATGTAAAGGGGTTTATGGAGGATTATACAGCGTTTAAATTACCAACTATGTCTGGAGCTGAGATCCCTAATTCTTTATATCAACAAGCGTTACTTGTCTATCTGGCTAATAGCAAACAAACAGATGCCGAAACGTTGAAACATTATCGAATCTCCCCTAAAATATGGGATGATTTTATTGATTATACCAAGAAATATGAACAGGGACAAGGCGATGGCACATTGCTGCAAAGTTCTTATGGTCAATCGTACTGGTTTTATTATCATTTCGCTGAACTTGTGAGAAAATGAAAAATATATTCTATATCATAATCTTTTGTTGTAGTCTGCTGACTGCATGCTCACCGAAGCCAGGTAATGTAAGGAGTGTTGCACAAGCTGCACCTATATATCCTGATTATGCGGATGTGGCAATACCATACAATATTGCCCCTCTCAACTTTTTGATGAGAGATGGAGCAGATGCTGTAGAAGTTAAAATTACCGGAAAGAAACAGACGATTACTGTGTATGGAGATGACAAGGTTTGTTTTTCGATGGATGACTGGAAAGAACTTCTGGATGCAGAAAAAGGAAACACATTGACTGTGCAGATAACCTCTCGTGTGAATGGAGAATGGCTGGCTTATAAGTCATTTACTTGGTTTGTGGCTCCCGATCCGGTAGACGGATATCTGACTTATCGGTTGATAGAGCCTGGTTATGAAGTGTGGAATTCTATTCAGCTATGTGAACGTAATGTGCAGACATTTGATGAAAGAGTGCTTATTGATAATAACACAGTAGATAAATCGTGTGTGAATTGTCATACGCATAGTAGCCAGAGAGGAGATCTCTCTTTTTTCCATTTACGTGGCAAAAAGGGTGGCACAATTCTTAATCGCGATGGAAAGTTGCACAAGTTATCTCTAAAGGTGGATGGAATGATATCCGGATGCGTTTATGGTGAAATTCATCCCGGCGGCCGTTATGGAGTATTCTCTACCAATATTATTATTCCGTCATTTCATACGCAAGAAAGCAAACGCCTTGAAGTGTATGATACAGCTTCGGATGTGGTGCTGGCTGATTTTGATAAAGACAAGATGATTGTTTCGCCTTTATTAAATGATTCAACAGTATTTGAGACTTTCCCTGTTTTTAGTGCTGATGGTAAATACATTTATTATTGCTCGGCTCCACGTGTAAAGTTGCCGAATGATATCAAAGATATGAAATATAGTATCTGTAGGATTTCTTTTGATGCAAAGAAAGGAGAGTTGGGTAATAGTGTAGATACATTGTGGAATGCCCGCTTAACAGGTAAATCAGCCTGTCACCTTAAAGCTTCACCCGACGGGAAATATCTTCTTTATACTGTTGCCGATTATGGTACTTTCCCTATTTGGCATCGTGAGGCGGATTTGCAGTTAATGGATTTAAGAATAGGAAAAGTTGATAACCTGAAAATTGTAAATTCCAATCGCTCGGATACATACCATTCATGGTCATCCAATAGTCGCTGGTTTGTTTTTGCCAGCAAGCGTGGTGATGGTCAGTATGGCAAACCTTATTTCTGTTACATAGATAGAACGGGGAAGACATACAAACCTTTCGTTCTGCCTCAGAAAGATCCCGCTCATTACGATTTAACGTTGAAATCTTATAATATACCGGATTTATCTAAGAGTCCGGTGTCATTCGGAACGAAGGATATAGAAAATGTCTATGAAAATCAGAATGCTGAAAAGTTTCATTAGACGAAGCTGATAATATGTGTAAATAGTCTTTTTATGAGAAAAAAATTATTGATTTTGTCTTTGCTGGCAATGGGGATATTTACTGTTCAGGCAAAGGATGTGAAAGTTAGTGGACCTGATGGAAAACTTCAGGTTACAATTACCGATCAGGATGGCAGACCAGCCTATTCGGTTAGTTATAATCAGAAAAAGTTCATTGAATTATCACCTCTTGGCATGAAAACCAACGTGGGCGACTTTAGTCAGGAAATGGTAATGAAGGAGAATACCACCTCTTCTATTGATGAAGATTATGAATTGAAGACCACTAAAAAGAGTAAGATTCACTATGTGGCTAATGAATTAACTTGTTCATTTGTTAATAAAGATAAGCATAAGATAGATGTAATCTTTCGTGTTAGCAATAATGATGTGGCTTTTAAATATAAACTTTATCCTTGTGGGGATAATCTAAGCTGTGTTATTAACGAGGAAGCTACAGGGTTTAATATTCCAGAGAAGGCAACAAGCTTTCTTTGTCCGCAGGTTCTGCCGATGGGCGGTTTTGCACGAACATATCCTAGCTACGAAACCGATTATGAAGCAGATGCTTCTTTGTCAAAAAAGAGTAAAACCGGTCAGGGATACACCTTCCCTTGTCTTTTCCGTATAGGTGAAGATGGTTGGGCTTTACTTTCAGAAACTGGAGTTACCAGTGCTTATTGCGGAAGCCATTTGAAAGATCATAAAGACGGAGCTACGACTTATACTATCGCTTTCCCTCATGCAGGGGAATGTAATGGAAACGGCACTTCGGCACCGGCTATTTCCATGCCTGGAGAAACTCCCTGGAGAACTATCACTGTAGGTGAAACTCTGGCTCCGATTGCGGAAACAACTGTTTCTTTAGATGTGGTGAAGCCACTTTATGAAGCTACGAAAGAATATGAATATGGTCGTGCTACCTGGAGTTGGATTATGTGGATGGATAGAAGTATGAATTATGACGACCAGAAACAGTATATTGATTTTGCTTCTACCTTGGGATATGAGTTTATTCTGATAGATGCATTGTGGGACAAGAATATTGGTTATGAAAAGATGGAAGAGCTTGTTAAATATGCTGCTTCCAAGGGAGTAGGTGTATTTCTTTGGTACAACTCTAATGGATATTGGAACGATGCGCCACAAGGACCTCGCGGTATAATGGGCAACATCATTGCCCGCAAGAAAGAGATGAAGTGGTTGCAGAAAATTGGTATCAAGGGACTAAAAGTGGATTTCTTTGGAGGTGATAAACAAATGATGATGCAACTTTATGAAGATATCCTGTCAGACGCTAATGATTATGGACTGGGTATTGTTTTTCATGGTTGCACCTTACCTAGAGGATGGGAACGCATGTATCCAAACTTTATATCCAGTGAAGCTGTGTTAGCTAGCGAGAATCTCAACTTCTCTCAGGAGCGTAATAATAAAGAGGCATTCAGTGCTTGTTTGCATCCCTTTATCCGCAATGCTGTGGCATCTATGGAATTTGGTGGATCTACACTGAACCGCTACTATAATAGAGAGAATAGCAACGATAAACGAGGTAATACCAGACGTACTTCTGATGTTTTTGAATTGGCAACAGCTGTTCTTTTCCAAAGTTCAGTGCAAAACTTTGCTTTGGCTCCCAATAATCTGATTGATGCACCAGCTTGGGCAATTGAGTTCATGAAAAAAGTACCTACTACCTGGGATGAAACAAAATTTATTGATGGTTATCCCGGAAAATATGTTGTGTTGGCTCGTCGTCATGCTAATAAATGGTACGTTGCTGCAATTAATGCTGAAAAGAAAACTAAGGTTGTTAATATCAGCTTAGCGGGACTAAATGTTGGCACTAAAGCCATATTGTATAACGATAATGCGAAGTTAGAAGGTAATTGCAGTGAAATTAATATTGATCCGAAGAAACCTTTGAAGCTCACTATTCCAACGAATGGAGGGGCATTGATAGAGTTGGATTCACTTTAAAGCCTTATCAGGTAAAGAGTAGCAAATGTTTCTAAGGCATAAACTCAAATAAAAAAAGGCTAATAATTGATTATTAGCCTTTTTACTCAGTCGGGGTGAGAAGATTCGAACTTCCGACCACACGCCCCCCAGACGCGTACTCTAAACCGGGCTGAGCTACACCCCGAAATCGGACGCGAATTTACAAATACTTTTAAATCTCCCCAAATAATTAAAGGTTTTTTTATCAAAGAATCCTTTCTTATATTTATTTTAAAGCCCCATACACTCGCGATAAAAATCGAACATTTCGAATATCTCGTCTTTATCGGCAGATTGATTGATGCATATTTCTCCTACATCTTTTAGTAGAGTGAAATTGATAATACCTGCTGTATTCTTCTTATCGTGAAGCATGTATGCATATAATTTGTCGTATATCTTGCAGTCAATGCTGAAACGACCATAATTCTCTTTTATAAACTGAACGGTTTGCCTTAATTTATCTGTTGGAAAGCCTGTTTTTACGGATGAAAGGTAAAGCTCGCAAACAATTCCCCATGCTACAGCATAACCATGCAGAACCGGACGATCTTCTTCAAACGAAAGACTTTCGAAAGCATGACCAACTGTGTGTCCCAGATTCAGCGCTTTACGGATACCTTGTTCGTATGGATCTTGTTCTACAATATCTTCTTTTATTTGCACAGATTTACCCACCAGCTCTTTCAACCTGGTATAATCAAGGGTGTCAGTTGGAAAGTTGAGCAGCTCTGCCCAATGTTCAGTATTACTTATAAGCCCATGTTTCAGCATTTCGGCATAACCCGAAAAGAAATTCTCTTTATCAAGAGTTTTTAAGAACTCTGTTTCAATCAGCACGCTACTTGCAGGAGCAAATGCACCGATCTCGTTCTTTAATCCATTGAAATTAATCCCGGTTTTTCCTCCAACAGAAGCATCGACCATTGATAAAAGAGTAGTAGGAATATTGATATATTTGATACCTCTTTTAAAGGTAGCAGCGGCAAAACCACCCAAATCGGTAGTCATTCCTCCACCTAAATTGATAAGTAAAGAGTGACGGGTTGCACCTTTCTGGCTCAGCTGTGTCCATACATGAGCCAATGTATCCATATTTTTATTCAAATCTCCTGCAGGTATAGTTACAGAGATTGCATTATTGTCATTCAATAGTTTATTGATAGCCGGCAAGCAGTGAAGTTCTGTGTTTTCGTCTGTCAGAATAAAAAGCTTATCATATGACTTGCTGTTCATTGCACCTAGCAGATCTTTTTCTAAATCATTGCAAAGAATTACCTCTTGTTTGTTCATATCCCAGGGAGTTAATTTGATTGAACTTTTATGTTTTCGGTTGCAAACTTACGCTAAAAAGGTCGAAAAGCAAAACAATTTAGTTATTTAAGGCAAATTCTATAAATCCAGTCATTAAACCTTTTTGGGTTTTCAATGTCATAAGAATACAAACATTCTTTTATATTGTAGATATAATTATAGAATTATTCATGAAACACAAATTGACATTATTGATTTTGTGCTTATTCAGCACTCTTTCCTTAGAGGCACAGTCTGACCGTGCTTTGGTTTCGGGAAAGCTTCTCGACAACACGACAAAAACGCCGGTTGAGCAAGCGGCTATTCGTGTGCTTTCTTTGCCAGACAGCACTTTTGTAACCGGAGTATCAAGCAAAAAAGACGGCTCATTTTCTATTTCAAGTCTTAAAAAAGGACATTATGTAATAAAGGTGTCATTTATAGGTTATGCTACCGTTGCAAAACCATTTCAGATTTCGTCAGCAAAACCTTCTGCTAATTTAGGTGAGATTTTGCTGAAACCAGATGCTGTAATGCTGAAAGGTACAGTTGTAACTGCTGAGGCTCCACCGGTAACAGTTGTTGAAGATACAATGGTTTATAACGCATCTGCTTACCGTACTCAGGAAGGTGCAATGCTTGAAGAATTAGTCAAGAAGCTTCCTGGTGCGGAGGTTAGTTCCGAAGGAAAAGTAACCATTAACGGTAAGGAAGTAAAGAAGATAATGGTGGATGGAAAAGAATTCTTTAGTGATGACCCTAAAGTTGCAATGAAAAATTTGCCAGTTAATATGGTTGAGAACGTTAAAGCGTATGATAAAAAGTCTGACTTAGCCCGAATAACTGGAATTGATGATGGAGAAGAAGAAACTGTTCTTGACCTGACTGTAAAGAAAGGAATGAAGAAAGGATGGCTTGGAAATGTTATCACTGGTACAGGCAGCCAAAATAGATATGAAGCTGGCTTAATGGCTAGCCAGTTTAAAGATGATTCACAGGTTACAGTGATTGGATCGGCTAATAATACAAACAATAAGGGGTTCTCTGAATTTGGAGATGCCGGACAGGGAATGAGCGGAAATGCCGGGTCGGGTATTAATGCTACTAAATCTATTGGTTTAAACTTTGCAAAAGAAAACGATAAAGTAGAAGTTGGTGGTAATGTGAATTATGGTAGGTCGGATATGGATGCTAAAATGAAAAGTAATTCAGAAACATTTATTGGAAATAGTTCTACATTTGGAACCAGTAGCAATTCATCAAGACGTTTCAGAGATGATGTAAATGGAAACTTCCGTTTGGAGTGGAAACCAGATACGCTTACCAATATTATATTCCGTCCTAATGTATCTTATTCAAAAACTACTAGTATAAGTAGTGGTAACTCTACTACTTCTAATAATAGTCATCAGCTGGTTAACAATAGAGTTTCTACTTCAAATAGCCTTTCCGATAATGTTTCTATGAGAGGAAACTTGCAAATTAACAGGAAACTGAATAATAAAGGAAGAAGTTTTACTTTTCGTGCCGAGTACGGATATAATAATAGTAGTTCTGATAAGTACTCATATGCTAATACATATTTTAATCTTCTAGACAAAACTGATCTCAAAGATCAATACATTGATAATACAGGTAAAGGATTTAACTATCGCTTGCAAGCAATCTATATTGAACCAATATTCGATAAACGTTTTCTTCAGTTTAGATATAGTTATCAGAATAAATATTCTGCATCTGATAAGTACTCTTATGCTGCTTTGAATAATTATGGACCTACAATCGGTTATCAGGATAAGATTTATAACAGTGATTATGTAGACTCTTTAAGTAACTGTTTGAGTAACCGTTATGCTACAAATCAGTTTGAACTTTCTATGAGAACAATCCGCACTAAATATATGTATAATATTGGTATTAGTCTGGAACCTCAATCTTCAAAAAGTAAAACTACTGTTGGACTGAATAAAGGAAAAGATATTTCTCAGAGCGTGCTAAACTTCTCACCAACATTTGATATGCATTACCGTTTCTCAAAGCAAAAACAATTGAGATTTATGTATAGAGGAAGCAGTACGGCTCCGGATATAAACAATCTGCAAGCTGTTATTGACAAGACTGATACATTGAATATAAGGAATGGTAATCCAAATCTAAAACCTTCTTACAGTAACCGTTTTATGCTGTTCTTTAATAACTACATGAAGGAAAGCCAAAGCAGTATTATGGCTCACTTGAACTTTAGCAATACTTTAAACAGCGTAGCTAGTAAAATGAGATATAATCAGAATACAGGTGGTAAGATTACCGATTTGGTTAATGTAAATGGTAACTGGAGTGCTAATGGATTCTTAAACTACAATACTCCTCTAAGAAATAAGAAATTTACGATCAGTACTTTTTCAAATGCTTCTTTCAGTGATGCTGTAAGTTATACCAGTATTTCTGCAAACTCTGCTGCTGAAGCACAAAAAAGTACAACACATAGTATGAATCTTTCACAGCGTTTGACTGGAAATTTCAGGTGTGATCTTTTAGATTTCACTTTGAATGGATCAGTCAGATATTCTTTAATTAAAAACAATAGTAATCGGGAATCATTTGATTACACAGTAGGTAGTAGCACAAATATAAACCTTCCATGGAGTATTTATCTTTCGTCTGATTTGAATTATAATATCAAAAATGGATATAGCGGTAGCTATCAGAAGAATGAAGTGATGTGGAATGCTCAGTTATCAAAGACTTTCTTGAGAAGTAATAATGCTACCATTCGTTTCAAAATATATGATATTCTTCATCAGCAAAGTAATTTAAGCCGTACTGTTACAGAATCATTGATGCAGGACATAGAATATAATACATTGGGAAGTTATTTCATGGTTCACTTTGTTTATAGATTCAATACTCTAGGCAAGAATGCACCTTCCAGACGAGGTTTTGACAGACGTGGCCCGTATGATGGACCACGTGAAAGACGTCAAGGTGGCGGCGGCTTTGGTGGTCCTGGCGGTGGCCCTGGTATGATGTAGTTATTTAATTCTTTTAACTAGATATGCCGTTCTTTATCCATTTTTATGTATATTTGCTTATCGTTGAATAATAAGTGATTAATTATAATGGATTGGAGCGGCATATTTAATGAAATATTCTCAGTAATCTATAATATACTTTACTTTGGTGTGATTATAGGGATGATTATAATTGTCATCCTCGATAATCGTAATCCGGTAAAGACAATGGCATGGATACTGGTTCTTACTTTCCTTCCATTAGTTGGCTTAGTGTTTTACTTTTTCTTTGGAAGAAGCACCCGCCGCGAAAGAATTATCAGCAAAAAAAGTTATAACCGTTTGATGAAAAAGCCGATGGCTGAGTTCGTTGCCCAGGAATCTTATGAATTGCCGGCCGATCAGTATCAGGTTGCTCAGCTTTTTCGTAATACCAATCAGGCTCTCCCTTTTGAAGGTAATGAGATTGATATATACACAGATGGTTATACTAAACTTCACGCTCTGATAAGAGAGATGATGCGTGCCAAGCATCACATTCATTTAGAATACTATATTTTTGAAAACGACCCGGTTGGTCGACTTGTTCGTGATGTCTTGATAGAAAAAGCCCGTCAGGGTGTTGAGGTACGTTTAATATACGATGATGTGGGCTGCTGGCATGTTCCAAACCGTTTCTTTGAAGAAATGGTAGAGGCCGGAATAAATGCAAGAGCTTTTCTAAAAGTACGGTTTCCTCTATTTACAAGTAAAGTAAACTATCGTAATCACCGGAAAATAGTTGTGATAGATGGTCGCGTGGGATTCGTGGGAGGAATGAATATTGCCCTGAGATATATGCGCGGTTTCGACTGGGGAATATGGAGAGATACGCATATAATGATTAAGGGAAAGGCGGTTCACGGGCTTCAGACATCATTCCTGCTCGACTGGTACTTTGTAGATCAGACTTTGCTTACTTCATCTAAATTTTTCCCTGTACTAGATTCAAAAGGGGAATCACTTGTTCAGATTGTGACAAGCGAGCCAACAGCCGAGTGGAAAGAAATAATGCAGGGTTTATGTCTGGCAATCAGCAGTGCTAAAAAATATTTTTATATCCAGACTCCTTATTTCTTACCAACAGAGCCTATTCTTGCAGCTTTGCAAACCGCAGCTCTGGCTGGTGTTGACGTTCGCTTAATGCTTCCTGAGCATGCGGATTCTACTATTACCCACCTGGCTTCCCGGTCTTATCTGAAAGATGTGCTTAAGGCTGGCGTAAAGGTGTTCTTTTATCAGAAAGGTTTCCTTCACTCTAAACTAATGGTCTCGGATGATGCACTTTCTACTGTTGGTTCTACCAACATGGATTTCCGGAGCTTTGAGCACAATTTCGAAGTGAATGCTTTTATGTACGACGAACCTACTGCGCTCCGTATGAAAGAAATCTTCCTTCAAGATCAGCGCGACAGCATTCCTGTTTACCTAAAAAACTGGGAGAAACGACCAACTGGTCAGAAAGTAAAAGAATCCGTAGTCAGAGTACTTAGTCCTTTGCTTTAGAAAAAATAGAGAAGTTTACGCTTCCGTATACTCTTCTTTCTACAAAGTGAGGATTATCTTCAAAGTTATTCTCTTTTCCGTGTTCCAATATAAATATACCATCTTCTTTGAGCAGGTCTTTCTCGAAAATAATCCGTGGAATATCCGCCAGATTGCTTAGGGCATAGGGAGGATCGGCAAAGATAAAGTCGAACTTCTCACGTGTAGAATCAAGGAATCTGAATACATCGCCGCGGATAGGGAAACACTTGTCGGTTTTTAGCAATTCCATTACTTTGCAGATGAAAGCATAATGCGCAGAATCTTTTTCTACAGAGATAACTTTATCGCATCCGCGCGAAACCAGCTCAACACTAATGCTACCGGTGCCTGCAAACAGGTCGAGAGCAGTAACGCCATCGTCAAGATCTAAATAATTATTGCAGATAACATTAAAAATGTTCTCCTTTGCAAAATCTGTAGTAGGACGTGCTTTAAATGTTTTTGGTACATCAAATCTTCTTCTCTTATATATTCCGCCTATAACTCGCATAATGATAAAATTTGTAGATCGAAGGGAATGTCTTCAACCTTCGATAGTTCGTTTAATGAAAACTCTTTTTCTGGACTTATTACGAATAATTGCCTTACAAATTGCTTTACCCCGTTGGCTACTGATTCCTTATTTTGTGAATTACCCATCAGATGAAGCTCGTCTCTTTCCTGATTAAAATCGAGTTGTTTCCATACGTAAAGCAGGTAGTAAATAATGTCTGCAGTTTCGCTGCATTTGAAATTATTAATCAACAGCACCTTTCCACGATCATAGCACATTACATCTACCGAACTCTTCCTGAGATAAGCATACATCTTCAGGTTATTGCCCTGCTTACTGCGTCCCGAAAGATATTCTGTAAGAGGGCTTGCCTGGCAATAGAAATGCGCATCCGGAAATTGGTCCAAGATCTGCCAATGAGCGCTTTTATCTACCGCAAATGCAACCACAACATTGGCTTTCTTCAAAATATTATAAAGAACAATCTCGTTCTCGTTACGAGTATGACTATGATAAAGTATTGTTTCAACCTGTTCGTCTTCGAAAAGTTCAAAAGGAATCAGGGTGAACTTCTTTGTAACCACCATGACATTGACTTTCCTGTAAGCTTGTCTCAGGAAATCGTTCTCTTTAATCGCCTCTTTTACATTGGCAGCCATCGATAAATTTTCATGGGTATCCTTCTTAAAGAAGCGGTAAGCCTTTTCTTGTAAAGGATTGTAGATGGAATAAGAGAACTCTTCCGCGCTCAGGCGAACGGACAAGGTACATTGTTCTGTATTGGATAAATCAATTGGCGATATGCTCAACTTCTCAGTCATGTTATGGCATTTGAAAAAAAGAATAATGGCGCGTTGCGCAGTAAATCTCTTTTTTGTTTTTATATTCGTAGCACAAATATAAAAACAAAAAATGATTAATAGCTATTTGATTGGGCAAATAAAGGAAAATTTCCCTTACGAGCTCACTTCTCAACAGTCTCAGGCAGTGGATGCTTTGGCCGATTTTCTGCTCTCTCCGGTAAACGATTCTCTGTTCATTCTGCGTGGTTATGCCGGAACAGGTAAAACTTCTCTTGTAGCAGCGGTGGTAAAGACTATGATGAAACTACAACAAAAAGCTATTCTTCTTGCACCTACCGGACGGGCAGCCAAGGTGCTGTCTGTTTATTCCGGTCATCCGGCTTTTACCATTCATAAAAAAATATATCGCCAACAGTCATTTAGCAACGAACTCTCTAATTTCTCTATAAACGATAACCTTCATCAGCACACTCTTTTCATTGTTGATGAGGCTTCCATGATTTCTAACGACGGACTTTCCAGCTCATCTTTCGGAACGGGACGCCTGCTCGATGATTTGGTTCAGTATGTTTATTCCGGACAAGGCTGCAGATTGCTATTGATGGGCGACACGGCACAGCTTCCTCCGGTTGGAGAGGAGGAGAGTCCGGCGCTTACTGCCGAAGTTCTTCAGGGATACGGATTGACAGTGCGGGAGATGGACTTAACTCAGGTGGTGCGTCAGTTGGGCGATTCGGGTATTTTATGGAATGCCACGGCGCTGCGCCAGCTCATTGCCGACGAGGAGGCTTTTGCATTGCCAAAAATTAAGGTTACAGGCTTTCCGGATATCCGTGTATTGCCGGGCGACGAGTTGATTGAAGAGATAAACAGCTGTTATAGTAAGGTGGGAATGGACGAAACAATTGTTGTGTGCCGATCTAATAAACGGGCAAATATCTATAATAAAGGAATACGTAACTCGATTCTTTATCGCGAAGAGGAACTTAGCGGGGGAGATTTACTGATGGTGGCAAAGAATAACTATTTCTGGACGGAAAAGTGTGCAGAGATTGACTTTATTGCTAATGGCGATATGGCTGTGGTTCGTCGTGTAAGGCGAACTCGCGAACTGTATGGCTTTCGTTTTGCCGATGTGCAGCTTACTTTTCCCGATTATCAGGACTTTGAGCTGGAAGCAACTGTGCTTCTCGATACGCTTCATACCGATGCTCCGGCACTTCCAAAGGCTGAAAACGATCGGTTATTCTATACTATTTTGGAAGATTATGCCGATATCTCGACCAAACGCGAGCGGATGAAAAAGATGAAAGCCGATCCGCATTACAACGCCTTGCAGGTGAAATACGGATATGCGGTAACTTGTCATAAGGCTCAGGGTGGACAGTGGAAAAAGGTATTTCTTGATCAGGGATATATTTCACCGGAAATGCTCACTCCCGACTATATTCGCTGGCTTTATACTGCCTTTACCCGTGCAACAGAAACTTTATATCTGGTTAACTATCCCAAAGATCAGGTGGAATAATCCGGAAGATTGAGTGATTTTCCGTTTCTGTAAATGGATAGTTCGAATAAGTTAAGGTAACCTTTCTTGTTTCTTAATGCTTTCTTTCACCAATAGTTTAATAAATATAGTAGAGCTTATTATTAAAAGGTGTAGACCTTTATATCTTTAGCTCTACTTTTTATTTTATAAACCTCTAGACTAAATTTAAAAGCCTTCGAAAAGTTTTAGCTTAACCCCCACGAGCAGTTAGTTTAGAATACCTTATAAACCGATACAGCAATAAATGTCCTTTTATTAACAACGATATATGATCGGTTAATAACTTCTTTGTCTTAGGAAAAGGGTAGGAGACTGACTTTAAAGATATCTACAAAAAAAGAGCCGTTGCAAACATTTAGTTTGCAACGGCTCCAGGATATAATTTTAATGATAAACGAAAAATCTGTTATTTATAAACCAGCAAGTTCTATAATCTTATCAACAGCTGCGTTAAGACCATCTTTGTTCTTACCACCAGCAGTTGCAAAGTGTGCTTGGCCACCGCCGCCACCTTGAATTAATTTGGCAGCTTCTTTAACCAGTTTGCCTGCGTTTAATCCGCCATTAACCAGGTTATCAGAAATCATCACGGTAAGCATTGGTTTATCTTCATCTTCAGTTCCGGCTACAAAAAGCAAGTTTTCAGTAATCTCACCACGTAATTGGAAAGCAATATTCTTAGCAGCTTCAGCTGGCAGCGGAGTAACAAATCTGATTAACTTCACTCCGTTGATTTCTTGTACGTTTTGAAGCAATCTTTCTTTGATGCTAGCTTGTCTTTCTTTCATGAAATCGTCCACTTGCTTCTTTAATCCTGAATTTTCTTCAATGAATTTGCGGATTGCTACCCCTAGATCTGGAACATTATTGAATAAAGCTCTCATATCATTCAGCGTATCTTGTACGCTATCCATCAATTCTTCCACTTTAGCTCCTGTGTAAGCTTCAATTCTTCTAACTCCGGCAGCAACCGAACTTTCAGAAATGATTTTTACCATACCGATGTTTCCGGTAGCAGCCACGTGTGTTCCACCACAGAACTCAACAGATGAGCCAAAGGCAATAACACGAACTTCATCGCCGTACTTTTCACCGAACAATGCAATTGCACCTAGTTCTTTTGCATCAGCAATAGGAATATTTCTGTATTCATTCAATGGAATATTCTGGCGGATTCTTGCATTTACCAGGTGTTCTACCTGACGAATTTCTTCATCAGTTACTTTCTGGAAGTGAGAGAAGTCGAAACGTAAAGAGTCTGGTGAAACCAAAGAACCCTTTTGCTCAACATGTTCTCCAAGAACCTCGCGTAAAGCCTGGTCGATAAGGTGAGTAGCAGAGTGGTTTGCTGCACAGGCAGCTCTCTTATCTGTATCAACACAAGCCATCATAGGAGCTTCCATATTCTTTGGAAGTTGTTTTGTAATATGAACGGCCAGGTTGTTTTCTTTTTTAGTTGCAATAATTTCGATAGTTTCGAACTCACTAACGATAACACCTGTATCGCCTACCTGACCACCGCTTTCAGCATAGAAAGGAGTGTGATCAAGAACTAGCTGATAAAGAGTCTGGTTCTTTTGTTTAATCTGACGGTAACGAAGGATTTCTACTTCGTATTCAGTATAATCGTAACCAACGAAATCGGAAGAACCTTCTTTCAGAGTAATCCAGTCGCCTGTTTCAATAGCAGCAGCGTTACGTGCACGCTCTTTTTGTTTCTGCATTTCAGCGTTGAATCCGTCAAGATCAACAGTCAGTCCGTTTTCTCTCAGAATAAGTTCTGTAAGGTCTAATGGGAAACCAAAAGTGTCATATAGAGTAAATGCATCTTTACCTTCAATGCTGTTCTTTCCAGCGGCTTTAACATCGGCAATTGCCTTGTCGAGCATGCGGATACCGGTTTCAAGTGTGCGAAGGAATGATTCTTCTTCTTCCTTGATAACTTTCTCAATCAATCCTTTCTGAGCAATCAATTCAGGATAAGCGTCACCCATATTGTCGATAAGCACAGGAAGTAACTTATACATGAAGGCCGATTTCTGACCTAAGAAAGTATATCCGTAACGAACGGCGCGGCGCAGAATTCTTCTGATTACATATCCGGCTTTTGCGTTCGATGGCAACTGACCATCGGTAATAGAGAAAGCAATAGTACGGATATGGTCGGCAATAACACGCATTGCAATATCGTTTTGTGCATCGGCACCATATTCAGTTCCCGCCATTTTAGCGATTTCTTTCAAAATAGGTTGGAATACATCAGTATCATAGTTTGATGTTTTTCCCTGAAGAGCCATACAAAGACGCTCAAAGCCCATACCTGTATCGATAACTTTTGCAGGAAGTCCTTCCAGACTGCCGTCAGCCTTGCGGTTGAACTGCATAAACACAAGGTTCCATATTTCAATAACCTGTGGGTGAGACTGATTTACCAGTGAAAGACCACTAATGGCTTTCCGTTCTTCTTCAGAACGTAAGTCAATGTGGATTTCGGAACAAGGACCGCAAGGACCTGTATCGCCCATTTCCCAGAAGTTATCGTGACGGTTTCCGTTTATAATACGATCTTCTGGTAAGAATTGTCCCCAGATAGCAGCTGCTTCGTTGTCGCGTTCCAGTCCATCAGCAGGACTTCCTTCAAAGACTGTGGCATACAAAAGGTTTGGATCGAGCTTCAAAACTGTTACCAGATATTCCCATGCCCATTCAATAGCTTCTTTCTTAAAGTAATCGCCAAAAGACCAGTTACCCAACATCTCAAACATGGTGTGGTGATATGTATCGTGACCAACTTCTTCAAGGTCATTGTGCTTACCACTCACGCGTAAACATTTTTGTGAGTCGGCTACACGGTGATACTTAGCTGGGTGGTTACCCAAAATAATGTCTTTAAACTGATTCATCCCGGCATTGGTAAACATCAATGTAGGGTCATCTTTAATTACCATTGGGGCTGAAGGTACAATCTGGTGTCCTTTGGATTCGAAAAAAGTTTTAAATGATTCTCTGATCTCTTTTGCTGTCAACATAAGCAATTATATAGTTATCAAGTTAATATTCCGAAAAATGATTTGCAAAGATAGCTCGTTTTATTATTTTTGTACCTATTATTGCGCAAAAATATTGATGGCTGGTCCATTAAAAACTTATAAAAGATGGAGAGATGTGCACAACTTTAAGCATTATGGCCCTACAATTGTTGCCTGAATAAAGAATCTCTTCCATACTTTTGCTGGCTTTTAGCAATTTCTATTAGATGTGATCTCGGGTTTGTTTTTAATAAATAATGGATAAAATTAGATATTATGGCTTATAATGCTAATAAAGATTTGAAATTGTATTACTCCATTGGTGAGGTTGCGGAGATGTTTAACGTAAACGAGTCTTTGTTGCGTTTTTGGGAGAAGGAGTTCCCGGTTATTAAACCAAAGAAAAATGCTAAAGGTACGCGACAATACAGAAAAGAAGATCTGGAAAATATCCGGTTGATCTATCATTTGGTTAAAGAAAAAGGTATGACTCTTCCCGGGGCCCGGCAGAAACTAAAAGATAATAAAGAGCAGACTATTAAAACTTTTGAAGTGGTTACCCGTTTAAATCAGATTAAAGAAGAACTACTAAATATTAAAAAGGAGTTGGATGAGTCTTAATGACTCTTCAACTCCTTTTTAATTCTATTATTATAAATGGGTATTTATTCTTCAATACGTTTAACCTCTTTTACATCCTTAATTTTACGCAGATTATCGCAGATAGTTTTCACATCGTCAACGTCATGTACGTACAATTTTATTCTTCCTTCAAAGATTCCATCATTAGCTTCTATATTGACTCTTTGAATATTTACATTTAACTGTCGTGAAATAACTTCGGTTACCTGATTAAGCAGACCAACAGAATCGATGCCTTTTACGTAAATGAATATTGGGAAGTATAGGGTTTTGTGAGTATCCCAGTTGGCAGCAATAATACGATTGCCAAAACTGCTTTTAAGTTTATTGGCTATAGTGCATTGACGCTTATGAATAATGATATCGTTATTTTCGTCCATATATCCAAGTACATCATCCCCCGGGATAGGTTTACAGCATCCAGCTATTTTATAACTTTTTTGTATAGTATCCTCTGTAAGCGTTAAGATTTTCTTTTTGTCTATCTTCTCAATAGGCTGTTTTTCTTCCGGCTTTTCTTTCTGATCTTTGCTTGCACCGAAAGAGAATTTTAAGTATTTCTTCCAGTTTGTACTTTGTTTTTCATTCAGAACATTCTTGTCTGCTTCACCTAAAACAAAAACATTATTCCCAAGATTGGCCAGAAATTCTTCTTTGTTGGCAGAGTTGTGCAGTTTACACAGTTTATCAATATTTGCTGATTCAGGACGAATCTCTTCATTTTTGAAGAATTCAAGCATTATAACTTCGCCATCTTTCTGAGCAATCTTCTGCTCTTTCTTGAGAATCGCCGATATTTTAGCTTTTGCCTTGGCCGTTGTTGCAAAATTCTCCCATTCCGGTTTTACCTTCTGCGAACGCGATGTGAGAATCTCTACCTGGTCTCCGCTTTCCAGCTTATGGCTCAGTGGAACTAGCTTATGATTTACTTTTGCTCCGATACAGTGGCTACCAAGATAGGTATGTATTGAAAAGGCAAAATCAAGTGCTGTGGAGTTTTGAGGCATTGTTTTAATTTCTCCTTTAGGAGTAAACACGAATATCTCAGAAGCAAATAGATTCAGCTTGATAGTATCCAGAAAATCAATGGCATCTGGTTGTGGATCGTCAAGAATTTCTTTGATTGTTCTGAGCCATTTTTCCAATTCACCTTCATCTTCACTTCCTCCTCCTTCTTTGTATTTCCAGTGAGCAGCAAACCCTTGTTCGGCAACTTCATTCATCCGGTCACTTCGAATCTGCACTTCAATCCACTGTCCGTTGCTTCCCATTAGAGTAACGTGAAGTGCTTGGTAACCATTCGCTTTAGGATGGCTTACCCAATCTCTTAGTCGGTCGGGGTGAGGTCTGTATATTTTGGAGATAGAGACATAAATATTAAAACATTCATTAAGCTCTTCTTCTTCATTCTTTGGAGTGAAAATAACGCGGACTGCAAGCAAATCATAGATTTCTTCAAAAGGAAGATGTTTGGTTTGCATTTTATTCCAGATGGAATAAATAGATTTAACTCTCGCAATAATCTCATATTTCAGCCCCATTTTGTCCAATTGAGCACGGATAGGAGCTGTAAAGTTCTTGAAAACTTCGTCACGATGAGCTTCTGTAGCTTTAAGTTTTCCTTGTATTTCGTTATAAATTTCCGGATGTTCGTACTTAAAACTGAGGTTTTCCAGTTCAGTCTTTATTTTATTTAGCCCCAACCGATTGGCCAGCGGAGCATAAATATATAGTGTTTCTCCGGTAATTTTGTATTGCTTGTTGGGAGGCTGAGATCCCAATGTTCGCATGTTATGAAGACGGTCTGCAATTTTTATAAGAATAACACGGATATCGTCAGACATAGTCAGCAACAATTTCTTGAAGTTTTCTGCCTGAGCGGAAGCATGCTCACCAAATATACCACCGGATATTTTAGTTAATCCGCTTACAATCTGGGCAATCTTTGGTCCAAATATGTTTTCTATATCTTCAACCGTGTAATCTGTATCTTCTACAACGTCATGAAGTAAAGCCGAACAAATGGATGTTGAACCTAATCCTATTTCGTTGCAAACGATTCTTGCCACTTCGATAGGGTGCATTATATATGGCTCACCAGATAAACGCTTGATTCCCTTGTGAGCCTGATTGGCAAAATTAAAGGCCTTCGTGATGATTTCAACACGTTTGCGATGTCTGGTAGCTAGATAATCATTCAAAAGTTCCTGGAACCCTTGTTCAATCATCTCGTCATCAGTTAAATGCTCGTTTTTATCTATATCCATTGTTTATTCTTCTCTTTTGTGGGTCTTGCAAAAATAAACAAAATTCCCTAGCTAACAAGCAATTTAACTAATGAAGTATATGTTTTTTATTTACGGATTTTTATTCTTTTTCCAGCTCTGATATTAGTGCCTTTCAATCCATTCCATTTTTTAAGTTGTTTTACTGTTACGCCATATTTATCAGCTATATCAGAAAGAGTTTGTCCGCTTTTAACTTTATGAGAAGTTATTCTTGCTTTCTTTTTATGGCGACTGTGTTTTTGAACAACCGGTTTTTCTTCAGCAACTTCTTCTGTAGGAGAAACTGTTGGTCTGTTGCTAAATAATTCTTCAGCGCGGTATGCGTAAATAGTATCTTGTCTATCAATAAATGTATTTATATAGTTTCTAGGAAGGCGAAGTGTGCATGCTTCTGTATTTCCAGGAATAACATCTATTTTATACTGTGGATTAAGACTTCTTATCTGATCAATGTTCACACCACAGATATCTGCAATTTGTTCGAAATGAAGGCTTTTGCTAACTAATACGGTATCTGTATTCTGATCTATGTCAGCTTCCATTGGACAAATATTATGATCACAATAATATGTCATAACATAATTTGCTGCAATAAAAGCAGGAACATATCCTCTGGTTTCTTGTGGCAGGTAATTGTAAATAGCCCAATAATCTTTAGCTCCGTTTGCACGTCTGATTGCTTTGTTTATATTTCCGGCTCCACAATTATAGGCAGCAATAACAAGATTCCAGTCTTTGTATATTGTATATAAGTCTTTCAGATATCGTGCTGCCGCCCAGCTGGCCTTGATTGGATCTCTACGCTCGTCAATAATACTATTAGTTTCCAATCCATATAGCTTTCCTGTTCCAATCATAAATTGCCAAAGTCCGGCTGCACCAACAGGTGAAACAGCCTTAGGGTTAAGAGCCGATTCAATGATAGGAAGGTATTTTAATTCCTGAGGAATATTGTATGCGTCGAGTGCTTCTTCAAAGATTGGCATATAAAAGTTTGACGCTCCAAGCATATAAGAAATCTGCTTACGGAGCTTTCCTGAATACATTTCAATGAATTTTCGTACAATATCATTATAAGTCAATTCCATTACAGCAGGAATGCGAGATAATCTGTCTATATATACAGAGTCCGGGAATGTAGGATTCTCATCCTTTGTCAGGCAGTCATTGCTCAATGATAGAGAATTCTTTGAGTGCCATTCATTAAGTAAACTATCTACATCGTACGTCATGCTTTGAGGTAAACCTATTGTCTCTTCGCGAGTAGTTCCGTTTTGGTGGACTGTCACGTTGATACTTTGTGCATTTACCGATGCATAACTTACAAATAGGATAGAAAGGATTAGGAAAAATTTCTTCATGTCTTTTTTTTAGAATTTAATACTGCATTGCACACCGAGAGTGTTTTTTGCTGAGTGATTATTGTTTATCACAGTCGGATTGATTTGTAAACCGATGTCAGGTGTTATATCAAAGTTTGATAACTCTGCATCCACATAAGCATCTATAATAGAAACTAAATACACTCCGATAAAGGCAAATATACTTAGGTCTCGGTATCTTCTATATGAATCTTTTTTATTCTTAAAGACTGTTTTAAGCCAATCCTTTTTTGCTTCAACGTCGTAGCCTGGAGAAAGAAAATTCAGATAACTGGTTGTCTTGTCATCATCGTCCATTATGTCTTGATAGGCTTGTGAATAATCTTTGTAATATTTATTATTCCAGCTTAAAGCATATGTACAAGCAACGAATCCCCCATAGATGATGGGCAATTTCCAGTATTTACGGTTATATATTTGTCCTCCACCGGGAAATACAGCTGCTAACCAGGTTGCTTTTGTTGAATTAGGTATAAATAATGGCTTTTTTAGAACTGACATGGAATCAGTTGATATCTGAGATGGATCTAGCTTTAATGGAGAATCAATATCAGATATATTCTTCTTATTTATCAGTTCAAGGCTGTCAGCAGTTGAAACATTTTGTTTAGGAGAACTCGAATCTTGCCGATGTTTTCTGGCCTGAGGAATATTTATGGTGCTGTCTGCCTTAGTAATAGTCTGTTGTGCATACAGATCAATCCCTGTTACTTGAATTGCACAGAGTAACAGGGTTATAAGTATACGGTATGTCAATTTATTAACTGTCAATTGTTTATTTATTCTTAATGCTATCGAAGATTTCCATGATTCTTTCAAGGTCTTCTTCATTACTAAATGGGATGCTAATTTTACCTTTTCCTTTGGCTGTACAAGATAGTTGTACTTTTGCGTTGAAGAATCCTGATAGATGTTTTTTCAGGATATTATATTCTTCAGGCAGTTTATTACCTTTGGTAGCTAAGGTTTTCTTTCCGCTTTTTATTGTTTCTCCTTGATTAAGCGCCTTTACAATTTCTTCAACTTTACGAACTGAATAAGAATGCTGAAGAATCTCTTCGTAAACTTTAACTTGAAGTTTTGGATCATTAAGGGTAATCAATGCCCTTGCATGGCCCATATCAATAGTCTTGTTTTGTAAAGCTACCTGTATTTGAGCAGGAAGTTTTAATAGACGAAGATAGTTGGCTATAGTAGTTCTCTTTTTACCAACACGTTCACTGAGTCTTTCCTGAGTCAGATTATATTGCTCTATTAAGTGTTGATAGGCAAGTGCTATCTCAAGAGAATTTAAATCTTCTCTCTGAATATTCTCAATCAGAGCCATTTCCATCACATTCTCATCATCCGCTGTACGGATATAAGCTGTGATTGTTTGAAGCCCGGCTAACTGAGAAGCTCTGTAACGGCGCTCACCAGCTATAATCTGATAAGAATCATCCGATATTTTTCTCAGTGTTATAGGTTGAATAATACCAATTTCTTTAATAGAGTCTGCCAGCTCTTCAAGAGCTGTCTGGTCAAATTCGCGACGTGGTTGAGATGGATTGACCGATATTTTGGATAATTCTATTTCATTAATGGAAGATGAGCCTTCAGTCTTTACTTCATCCATTGAAATCAAGGCATCTAATCCTCTTCCTAAAGCAAATTTTTTGTGTACTGCCATGTCTTATCTTACTTACTATTTCGTTTAATAATTTCCTGTGCCAATGCCAGGTGATTCTTTGAACCTGTAGAATCAGCATCGTAAAGGATGACCGGGAGCCCATGACTTGGAGCTTCACTTAGTTTTACATTACGCTGCACCACTGTTTTAAATACCAATTCCTGGAAATGTCTTTTCACCTCATCATAGATTTGGTTCGCTAGTCGCAGGCGGGAGTCAAACATGGTGAGCAGGAATCCTTCTATTTCCAGTTCCGGATTAAGTTTGGATTTTATAATTTTAATTGTATTCAGCAATTTACTGATTCCTTCCAATGCAAAATATTCACATTGTACAGGGATGATAACCGAATCGGCAGCAGTGAGAGCATTGACAGTTATCAGTCCGAGAGAAGGAGAACAGTCTATAAGTATATAGTCGTATTCTGCTTTCATTGGGGTTAATATCTTTTTCAGTACTCTCTCTCGATCGGGGAGATTAAGCATTTCAATTTCTGCACCAACTAAATCTATATGTGACGGAATAATATCGAGCCCGTCGATATCTGTCGTGTATATTGCTTCCTTCGTTTCTTCGTTGTTTATTATGCATTCGTAAATACTGCATTCTACTTCTTTAAGATCTACTCCTAAACCGGAGGAAGCATTAGCTTGAGGGTCTGCATCAACAACAAGAACCTTTTTCTCCAACGTTGCAAGAGACGCTGCAAGATTGATGGTTGTCGTTGTTTTTCCGACGCCACCTTTTTGATTGGCTAAAGCGATAATTTTTCCCATACTACTTTTAATTTGTTGAGGCGAAATAAGTAATAAAAACTTAGAGCACCTACTAAAAAAGGAAAACATTGCAAAATCTGTTGATAAGTTACCTCTTTTGTTAATAACTATCAGACAGTGAGCATGCAGATACTAAAAAACATATTTGTCTTTATCCTGCAAATATATACATTTCCATTTAATAAACTTTCATTTTTTAAACCGGCTTGCATAACATTAAGATTTGTAAACTACTGAGGGGATGATGAGAGAAGATTATTTAACTCGATTTATGTTTTTAATCTTCTGTACAAAAACTTGCTTAGTTTTATCCAAGATTATTAGCCATTTTGTACAATATGATCTGATAATATCCTTAAAAATGAGGCTATTTATCTCTAATGCTTTTATGTTCTTTCTTTTGTTTATCATTGTTTTTTCTCTACTTTTGTGCTAAATAATTTAATAAAATAACATTTTACGGATGGAAAACGAGAGACCGCTAATACTCATCTCTAATGATGATGGGTTTATGGCAAAAGGAATCAACGAATTAGTTAAATATATTCGTCCATTAGGAGACATTGTTGTTATGGCTCCGGACTCACCACGCTCTGGAATGGCTTGTGCCATTACTGCTGATCGTCCTGTGAAATACACATTAATGAAAAAGGAGCCGGGACTTACTGTTTATAAATGTTCGGGTACCCCAGCCGATTGCATAAAATTGGCTAAATATGCAGTTTTAGATCGACAACCGGATTTGGTAATAGGTGGTATAAACCATGGAGATAATGCTGCTGTGAATGTTCACTATTCTGGAACAATGGGAGTTGCAATAGAAGGTTGCCTTAGCGGAGTTCCTTCAATAGGTTTCTCTATCTGCGATCATCATCATGATGCTGATTTTGAACCGACGGCTGATATTATTAGAAGCATAACCCAAAAAGTAATAGATAATGGCTTGCCAAAAGGTATTTGCCTGAATGTGAATTTTCCGTTATGTCCTGAAATAAAAGGTGTGAAAATATGTCGCCAAACAGTAGGACAGTGGACACATGAATGGGCACGTAGAAGTCATCCTAACGGAAGTGAATATTTCTGGTTGACTGGCGATTTTGAAAATCATGAGCCGGATGAGGAAGATACAGATAACTGGGCGCTAAACCACGATTATGCAGCTATTACTCCAACAAAAGTTGATGTTACTGCCTATGAGGTTATGGATCAGTTGAAGGCCTGGAACTTATAAAGATAAGAATGAAATATTATTTAATTGTAGGTGAAGCTTCGGGAGATTTACATGCTTCTAATTTGATGCGTGAATTGAAACAAGAAGATGCGAATGCTGAGTTTCGTTTCTTTGGCGGAGATTTAATGTCCGCTCAGGGAGGAACACGCGTGAAGCATTATAAAGATTTGGCATACATGGGATTTATTCCAGTACTTCTGCATTTGCGCACTATTTTTGCCAATATGAAATTGTGTAAGGAAGATATTATTTCTTATGCTCCTGATGTGATCATATTGGTTGATTATCCCGGATTTAATCTGTCGATTGCAAAGTTTGTGAAAACGCAGACAAGAATTCCGGTTTACTATTACATATCTCCAAAAATATGGGCTTGGAAAGAATATCGCATAAAAGATATAAAGAAGTATGTTGATGAACTTTTTTCAATTCTTCCTTTTGAAGTCGACTTCTTCCATGGACACCAATATCCGATACATTATGTAGGTAATCCAACAGTTGATGCGGTTGAAGCTTTTCGTGCAAATCATCCGGAGGATTTTACGTCTTTCACTGCTGAAAATAAACTGGTCGAAAAACCAATTATAGCATTGCTTGCTGGTAGCAGAAAGCAGGAAATAAAAGATAACTTGCCTGATATGTTGAAAGCTGCTTCTAAGTTTTCAGATTATCAGTTAGTACTGGCAGGTGCTCCGGGTATTTCTTCAGAGTATTACGAGAAATATATTCAGGGCGTAAAGGTGAAAATTGTTTTTGATCAGACATATCGTTTGCTTCAACACTCATCTGCAGCTTTGGTAACCTCGGGAACTGCAACCTTGGAGACTGCTTTGTTTCGTGTACCTCAGGTTGTTTGTTATCATACACCGCTAGGCAAAGTTATCTCCTTCCTGAAAAAGAAAATACTAAAGGTTAAGTTCATTTCATTAGTCAATCTTGTTGCTGGAAAAGAGATTGTTCGCGAACTTGTAGCAGATACAATGACTGTTGAAAATATGCAGTCTGAATTAGAAGCAGTATTACTTGATAAGGTAAAGCGCCAGCAAATGCTTGATGAATATGACGGGATGATTAAGATTCTTGGTCCTTCTGGTGCTTCAAAGAAAACTGCGAATAAAATGGTTGAATTACTGAAAAACCGCAAGTAAACTGTAAGTCTGATAGATAATTACCAGAATATTAAAAAACTTTTTTAAGCATAATTTAATTAGCCGCAATGCAGTAAAATGATTGCGGCTTTGTTTATTCTATGTAGTAAACAAATTTAGAGTTATGAAAAGAGTAAGTTATTATCTGCTATTATTAGTGTTGGTCTTAGTTCCAACCCTTCAATCTTGCGATCTTGATGATGATGATGGTTATTCATTAGGTAATTACACTATCGCTTTGGGTACAGTAAAAGTTGATGCTGGTAATGTTTCCTTCGTTTTGGATAATGGAGAAAAGTTATGGCCGGCAGCCACTCTAGTTCCATATAAGAATCTGGAAAATGGGACAAGAATAATTGGAAACTTTACACTGTTAAGTGATGCCCAGAATGGTTTCGATCATTATGTTCGTCTGAATGATTATTCTGTAATATTAACTAAGAATGTAATTAATCTTACAGAAGAAAATAAAGATAGCATTGGGGATGATCCGGCCAGAATTACTGATATCTGGTATGGAGGAGGATATATAAATGTTGAGTTTGATATGAATTTACCAAATACTCATAAGCATAGAGTGAATCTGGTGAAAAATACGACTAAGCAATATCCTTCTGATGGTTATGAATACTTAGAATATCGTTATAATGATATGGATGACACTACTAGTTATACAGGTCATAGTATTGTTTCTTTCCGAGTTGATGATCTATGGCTTATTAATAGTGTCTTTAAAGGATGGAAAATAAGAATTAATTCGGCTGTGAATGGTGAAAAGGTCATTACTATTGATTATAAAGACCTTCAGGCTGGTAAGTCAATAGCTGCTTTACCTGAGAAGATTAAAGAACTGATCAACTAAGAATTGCTTGTATAAAAGCAAATGTGGATGTTTAAATCAAAAAAGGAAGTCAATAGTGACTTCCTTTTTTGATATATGATGTTTAATGTAATTAAAACAATGTGATAACATAAAGATATATAACAGCTGCAGGAACAGCTATTAATAGACTGTCAAACCGATCCAGAATTCCGCCATGTCCCGGGAAAAATGTTCCGGAATCTTTTATACCCATATGCCTCTTTATCATTGACTCTGCTAAGTCTCCCCAGGTTCCGAATACAGAAACTACAAGACCTAATCCGGCCCATTCAATAGAGGATAAGAATGGAAAAAATCTACCTAAAACAAAACCAGTTATTAATGTGATAACAGCTCCGCCGATAAAACCTTCCCATGATTTTTTGGGAGAGATTCGTTCGAATAATCTGTGCTTGCCGAACAAAGTCCCAAAACAATATGCACCAGTGTCATTTAGCCATATAAAAATGAATATGGATAATGGAAGAGCATAGTTGTAACTAACGATTCCAGTATTATCTACCTGAAATGCAAGAACATTCAGTAAAGCAAATGGCAATCCAATATAAAGCTGAGCCAGCGTTGAGTATGCCATGTTGTTTACAGGATTTGGTTTCTGTAGATAAAGTTCACTGATAATAAGGTATATTATCAGAAAAAGATAAGGGATAAAGATCTGTGAACCGGAGAGGCTCATACAAAACCCCAGGAAAGCAAAAAAGAGGTATACACCTCCTAATATATTAATAACTACGTTTGTGCTTACATTCTCATTGTTATTAACCAGGTTGCTGAATTCGTGTACAGCAAGTGCTGATATGATAGCAAATAGTATTGCAAAAGATATAGGGCTAAAAACGATACAGCACACGAGCACTGCAACTATCAATGCTCCTGTAACTGTACGTTGAATAAAGTTATTTTTTATCATTCTTCTATTAATTCATTGTATTATCTTCTCCGCCTGTTTGTTCGGGAAGGTCCGCTTCTGTTTTAGAAGGATTAAGATTTGTTTCAGGTTCTTTCTCTAAAGAAGAATCTTTTTTCGCTGTCTCAGCTTGTTTTTCTGCAGATTTATCTGTTGCCATGATTTCTACAGAGCGAGAAGTCCATGGGCGTTTTCCGAATATACGCTCTACGTCTTCAGCAAAAATAACTTCTTTTTCTATCAATAAATTAGCCAAAGCATTGTGTTGCTCTTTATGTTCTGAAAGAATTCTTTTTGCTCTGTCATACTGACCATTGATTAAAAGCTTAGCTTCTTCATCAATCGTCTCAGCTGTTTTATCGCTATATGGCTTGTTGAAAGAATACTCTTCGTTATTATAGTAACAAAGGTTAGGTAGTTTATCACTCATACCAAGATAAGCAATCATTCCATACGCCTGCTTGGTTACACGTTCCAAATCATTCATGGCTCCGGTAGAAATGTGGCCTACGAATAATTCTTCGGCTGCACGTCCTCCAAGGGTTGCACACATTTCATCCTGCATTTGTTCTTTGGTAGTAATCTGTCTTTCTTCAGGCAAATACCATGCAGCGCCCAATGCTCGTCCGCGAGGAACGATAGTAACCTTAATCAATGGATTGGCATGCTCTAGTAACCATGAAAGACTTGCGTGTCCGGCTTCGTGGAGTGCAATGGTCTTCCGCTCTTCCACAGTCATAATTTTGCTTTTCTTTTCCAAACCACCAATAATTCTGTCAACAGCATCCAGAAAATCTTGCTTGCCTACAAATGTTTTTCCATGACGAGCAGCAATCAATGCAGCTTCGTTGCAGACATTTGCAATATCGGCACCTGAGAAACCAGGTGTTTGACGAGCCAAAAGATCAACATCTACTGTTTCATCTATTTTAATTGGACGTAAATGAACTCCGAATACTTCTTTTCTTTCATTTAAGTCGGGCAAATCTACATGTATCTGACGGTCAAAACGTCCTGCACGAAGCAGAGCTTTGTCAAGTATATCCGCACGGTTAGTAGCAGCCAAAATAATAATACCACTATTAGTACCAAAACCATCCATTTCGGTGAGTAATTGGTTCAATGTATTTTCGCGTTCGTCGTTGCCACCCATGCTTGGATTCTTTCCGCGTGCCCGTCCTACTGCATCAATTTCATCGATGAAAATAATACAAGGCGATTTTTCTTTAGCTTGTTTAAACAAGTCTCTAACACGTGAAGCACCAACACCTACGAACATTTCTACGAAGTCGGAACCCGAAAGAGAGAAGAATGGTACATCAGCCTCGCCGGCTACAGCCTTGGCAAGTAACGTTTTACCTGTTCCCGGAGGGCCTACGAGTAATGCTCCTTTAGGAATTTTTCCTCCTAATTCAGTATATTTTTGAGGGTTTCTAAGGAATTCTACAATTTCTTCAACTTCCTGTTTTGCTTCAGCCAATCCGGCCACATCCTTAAAGGTGACTTTAACCGATCCTCCTTTTTCAAAAAGTTGTGCTTTTGATTTTCCAACGCTGAAGACGTTAGAACCGGAACCACCTCCGCTACCCATTTTACGCATGAAGAAAAGCCACACTCCGATGAGTAGAACAAAAGGTAATATGTTTAATAAAAAAGCACTTATATAGTCTTTTTTCTCAGCATATTCTTCTTTTCCCTGGAAACGAGCTTCGTCTTTTTCCTTTTCCAGGAATCTGCTTACAGACTCATTGGACGGAACTCTTGATGTAACTACAGGAGAAGTACCAACTTTTGAGGCATCCTGTTTGAATACGTCTTTAATATGCTCCGGTTTAATGTAAAGCTCAACAGTATTATCATTGTAAGTTACAACTTTAGAAGCATATCCATTGCGGACATACTGTTGAAACTCACTATAACTGATTGGCTTTGTCATCGAACCTCCCTCACTCGAGAGATATAGCCCGATTAGCATCATGGCTATAATTGCATACATCCAGTTAAGGCTGAACTTCGGCATGTTCATTTTGTTATTTTGTTTTTTGTTGTTACTCATCTGTTCTAAAATTAGTCAAGATCTGGTATCGCTGTTAATTTTGCATCGGCCCAAAGATGTTCAAGGTTATAATATTCTCGTATTTCTGGCAAGAATATATGAACCATTACGTCTGAATAGTCCATTGCAACCCATTCGCAATTATTCAGTCCATCGGTACCTATTGGCTTTATTTCTGTATTCTTTTTTACGAATTCTCTGATTTCGTCTGTGATTGCGCTAACATGACTAGGTGAATTACCTTGGCATATAACGAAATATTTGCATATCGTATCGCCGATCTTCGTCAGATCTGCTACTACTATCTTATGTCCTTTTTTCTCTTGAATTCCTTCTACAATTTTCTGTACTAATACTTTTGTCTCGCTCATTTATTTTCTATGAAAGATTAATAATAATCTGATTTTAGTTTATCTGTAAAACAATAATTTACAAATATACGCCGTTTTATTGTATCGGCGAAAGTAAAAGTGAAAATCTCTCTTGTTTTTGTATTTTTTTAGATAAAAACCGTGCAGATTTTTATTTCTCTCTGAAATTTTAAACAAAAAAAGTGGCTAAAGTGTTTCATTTTTCTCAAAGAATTCATATCTTTGCATCGCAATTGAGAAATTGGGCTATGGTGTAATGGTAACACTTCAGTTTCTGGATCTGACTTTTAAGGTTCGAATCCTTATAGCCCAACAAAATACAGATGCGGTAATAATCAACAGATTATTACCGCATTTTTCGTTTGCCCAGCACGAACGTATTCTAACGTGTGTAAGTCCTTACGCGCCCTAATAGAGGGAAGCCCAGCCAAAGACAAGGGTGTTTATCGTGAGGCATAATCTGAATGAAGTCGGCGACAAACATCTGGCCTACGTACAGAAACTTGATACTAAGGCTTATGAGTGTGGATGAGTTTGCGAAACAAAACAAAATCCAATACCTATTCGGAATATCTACTCTTAGGAAGCTTTTTGATAACTTCATCCCGAAGTATAACAGAGTTCCGGTTTAGTATTTAGAAAACTATTCGATTCATTTTTGAACTCTTGTACAAAAGATCTCTTTCTTCTGTACAAAAGAATTAATTGTTCTGTACAAAAGAATGTATTCTTTTGTACAAGAGTTCAAAAGCTTTATTCCTGAAAAAATAGAAATGTTGTGGGAGGTAAAAAGAAGTCTCGTTATACTTTATGATAACTTGAGCTGCAAATTAAAAATGTATTGGGACTATATAATTTGTTTCATATCGAGAATTTTAGCTCAATTAGCAAGCTTAAATTTTTGATTATGAGTATGGTACAATAATATAGCTATTAAAAAACTAGAATGTTTAAGCGTGAGATAAAGCGCTAGATTGCTAGATCACTGCTAGATCAAATTTGGTTGATCTAGCACTTCTATTTTTCTTATTTACAACGCATTAAATGCCAACTGCTAGATTGCTAGATCAAATTTGCAAAAAATAAATTTCCGGGGGGGTAATGTGTTTTGGATATAAATTATACAGATAGGTCTGCTTATGTCTGGGAAATGAATGTTTAGCATTTTTCTTCAAAAAAAATGGTAGAGTGGTGTTGTTTAAGCAAAAAAAAGAGCCTTCGTTAAAAGGCTCTTTCATTAGTTATTTTAAGATTATTAATCTATTTAGTAGATTGATCAATAACTTTAATCTTTTCCAATGTAAGTTCTAGATCGGACTTTAATTTCTCAACTTTTCTATTCAATTCTGTAACCAAACTATTACCTTTCTTTGAAGATGAAGTAAGGAATCCAAGATTGTTTTCGTAAGTCTTTATTTCGTTCTTCATTGATTCATAAGCACGAACCAGTTTTTCACGTTCACGATAAAGTGTTTGAACACCGCCTTTCTCACCTTGTCCCGCTACGTTACTGATATTTGTTTTAAAGTTATTCAGTTTTCTGTTTGCAGCATTTATATTTAAACGATCGAATTGCTTATCAACTAAATCATGGAATTGCTTATAAAGTTTATCTTTTTCTTTAAAAGGCACATGACCAATTGCGTTCCATTCCTTTATAGTCTCACGAACCAGATTGCTTGCTTCGCTAGCTTCAACACTTTCGTCAAGTGTTACTAATTTCTCAATAAGTGCTTTCTTTTTCTGCAAGTTTTCAACCTCAATAGAATGTAGAGAAGAAGTTGCTTTATTTTTCTGTTCAAAGAAATAATCGCAAGCCTCAATGAAACGTTTCCAGATAGGATCTGAATATTTTTTAGATACAGGGCCAATCGTTTTCCATTCTTTCTGAAGCTTAGTGAGAATATCTGAAGTTTCTTTCCAGTCAGTATTATCTTTAAGAGCTTCAACTTTTTCACATAGCGCTTTCTTCTTTTCAAGATTTTCGTTCATTTCTTCTTTAATCTTCTTGAAGAATTCACCTTTCTTTTTAAAGAAGTCATCACAAGCTGCACGGAATCTTTCGAAGATCTTAACGTTCATCTTCTGCGGAGCAAAACCTATAGTTTTCCATTTGTTTTGCAGCGCGATGATTTCCTGAGTCTTCTTTTCCCATGCATTGAAAGAGTTTAATTCATTATATTCTGTAGCTTCAACAATCTCGCAAATAACAGTTTTTTCATCCAGGTTTCGTTGTTCTACTTCCTTTAAAGCTTCGAAATGTTGTTGATGGCGACGATTTACTTCAGTAGAAGCATTTTTGAATCGTGCCCATATTTCGTCGCGAAGTTCCTTAGCAACAGGACCTGTATCGCGAAATTCCTGATGTAGCTTTTGTAATTGGTGAAATGCAGAAACAACATCCGCTTCATTGGCTAGTCTTTCTGCAGCTTCACAAAGTTTTGTTTTTATTTCAAGATTCTTTTTGAAATCGTAATCTCTGAATTCATTGTTAATCTTGATTATATCGTAGAATTTCTCAACGTAAACCTGATAATTCTTCCAAAGTTCGTTAACTTTAGCTTGAGGTACTAATTTAATTTCGTTCCACTCTTGCTGAAGTTTCTTAAAATCATTGTATGCTTTATTGACATCTTCAGGATAATTGACTAGCTCTTTAAGCTTCTCAATAATATCTAATTTAATCTGTAGATTATCTTCTTTTTGTTTTTCCAGTTCAGCATTAAATGTGCTTCTCTTTTCTTTAATAGCAGCCATTATTGATTTAAATTCAGCTTCGTAGGTGTCTGCTGCAGGAACAAATGATTCTTCTGTGCCGCCTTCTTCTATAAATTTCTTTTTTGCTGAATCTTGTTCAATCTTGTGGAGTTTGTAGAAAGTCTGTTTAAGGGAGTCTAACTCTTGCTTGTGAGTGCTTTCTGCATTTGCAGCAAGTTCCTTTAGTCTTTCAATTATTTCCTGTTTTGACTGCAAGTTTGCAGCCGCCGACATGTTTACTTCTGTAGTTTCCTCTGGAGTTTCTTCGGTAACAACCTCAGAAACCTCGGGAACATTCTTTTCTTCTTCTAATTTTCCTTCTTCTAAAGGTAGATTAGTGTCCTGGGTGTCCATCATTTGTTCAATCGTTTTTAGGTATAGGATTTAGTCCCTTTATTACATTAATTCACAAATTAATAAAATAATTTCTTCATTTTCTAATGTTTGGGCATATTTTTTATTCCAAAACCTTACATTCGTAGATTATCAGATTAATTTTATGATAATAGAACGGTTATGCTCATGTAAAGTAACATGCCGATAATATCGTTTGTGATAGATATAAAAGGACCGGTGGCGATAGCCGGATCTATCTTTAATTTCTCTAGTGTCATTGGGACTAATGTACCAAAAATTGATGCAAACATAACTACTGCAAACAAGCTGATTGACACTGAATAAGTAACAGTTGCAGTTCCACCGTAACGGATGAAGTTATAGATATACACTAATAGTGAAATGATTGTGGCGTTAATTAATGCTACGACAGATTCTTTAGCTACTTGCTTAAAGGTCTTTTCAACATCCAGTGAATTGTTTGCAATGCCTTGTACTACAATAGCAGATGATTGCGTTCCTACATTTCCTCCAGTTCCACCAATTAATGGAATATAGAGTGCCATTTCGGGATGTGCAGCAAAGGTTTCTCCAAAATTTCCTAATATCATTGAATTTCCAATACCACCTATCATGCCGATAAGTAGCCAGGGAAGTCGGGCAGTTGTTTGTCGGGCAACATTATCATCTGTTTCTACATCCTGAGAAAGACCGGATGCTAATTGATAGTCTCTTTCGGCTTGTTCACGTACTTCGTCCATTACGTCATCAACCGTGATTCGTCCAACTAAACGTCCAATACTATCAACCACAGGAACAGCTACCAGGTCATATTTCTCAATGGTTTGAACAACTTCTTCAATAGGCGTATTCACATGAACAGAAATAGGATCTTTCTTCATCACGTGTTTCACTTTTGAAACCGATGGGCTGGTAATCATCTTTTTAAGAGGGAATACTCCGCGTAGTCGTTCCTCATCGTCTACTACATATACGTAATATATCTCATCCATCTCTTCTGCTTGCAGACGCATTTCCTTCAGACATTCGGGCATACTCCAGTTCTCATTTACGATAACCATTTCAGTACCCATTAACCCACCGGCAGTATCTTCATCATATTTTAGAAGATCAACAATGTCACCGGCTTGCTCAATATCTTCAATGTGAGAGATGATCTCTTCCTGTTTATCCTCATCCATTTCACGGATCAAGTCTACCGCATCATCCGTATCCATGTAGTCAACGAAACGTTTGGCGATAGTTTCGGATGGAAGTATTTCCAGGAATTCTTTCCGCACGTCTTCGTCCATTTCAACAAGGACATCGGCGGCGGTTTCATTATCTAGCAAAAGATAGATAAAACGTGCATCTTCAGGACTAAGTTCATTGCATAGTTCTGCTATATCGGCTGGGTGAAGATCGGAGAGAAGCTCCTTAACCTTATCCGAGTCTTTTAGCTCTATGAGCTCTTTTACATTTTCAATATTTTTTTCATTCATGACTAGTCCAGACCAAAATGGTTTTTATTCAGTTCCTTTGCTCTTTTGTTCGGCCAAAGCCTTTTCTACATTGTTTGTTAAACTGATAAATTCAGCTACAGAAAGTTGTTCGGGACGTTTATTAAAGAGAATATCTTCGCAAAGAGGACAATCTTTTCCTAAAATTGGTTTTATTGAGTTTCTTAAAGTTTTTCTGCGCTGGTTGAATGTTGTTTTTACTACCTGCTTGAAAAGTTTCTCGTCACAACCAAGTTCCATTGTTTCATTACGAGTCATGCGAATAACAGCACTTTTTACTTTAGGAGGAGGATTGAATACAGTTTCGCTTACAGTGAAGAGATACTCAACATGATACCAAGCTTGAATAAGCACACTCAGAATACCATAGGTTTTACTCCCTGGACCGGCAGCAATTCGTTCGGCAACCTCTTTTTGAATCATACCTGTACAACAAGGAATAAGGTTCTTGTTGTCGAGCATCTTAAAGAATATCTGACTTGATATGTTATATGGATAGTTACCGGTCAATACAAATTGTTTTCCCTCGAATACTCTTTCAAGATTCATCTTCAGAAAATCATCTTCAATAATATGGTCTTCTAGCGAAGGATAAGCCTCACGAAGGTATGCTACAGATTCGAAGTCAACTTCTACAACTTTAACAAGTCGTTGCTTATTAACTAAAAATTGAGTGAGCACTCCCATACCCGGTCCCACTTCTAATACCGGAAGTTCAGGTACGGCATCTACCGTATCTGCAATATCTTGAGCTATCTTTAAATCTTTCAGGAAATGTTGCCCGAGGAATTTCTTTGGTTTTACTGCTCTCATTCTGTTAATTTTATTGTTTATTCGTTCGCTCTTTTAGATATAACCTATTATCTTTGCAGCTTGCAAAGGTATTAATAATAATCCATTTATTTATAATTTTGGGAACACCTGCGTTTAAAAATATAGTAAAAAAGACAATTCAAATCGCTTTGCCTATAGTCTTAGGCGGTTTTATCTTAGTCTGGGTCTATCGGGATTTTGATTTCTCGAAAGTTGGCCATGTTCTTTTGCATGAGATGAACTATTGGTGGATGTTAATTTCACTGATATTTGGTGTGTTTAGTCACGTGTTTCGTGGATTGAGATGGAAACAAACATTGGAGCCGCTCGATGCATATCCGAAATCGAGTAATTGTGTAAATGCAATTTTTATATCGTATGCAGCCAATCTGGTTTTACCACGTGTAGGAGAAGTATCCAGATGCACTATCCTTACCAAGTATGATGGCATTTCTTTTTCTAAGTCGTTGGGTACGGTTGTTACAGAACGATTAATAGACACAATAATGGTTGTGACAATAACGGGGCTGACTTTGGTTTCTCAGCTTGGCATTTTTAAAAGCTTTTTTGCCAAGACTGGTACAGATTTTACTTCCATTGAACTATTTCTGACTTCCCCCAAATTTTATATAATACTATTATGTGTGGTTGGAGTAATTATTCTGCTTTATCATTTAATGAAGGTTCTTTCATTCTTTGAAAAGGTGAGAGGTATTGTTTTAAATGTGTGGGAAGGAATCTTGACCTTAAAGCATATAAAAAATGCACCTCTTTTTGTCTTATATACCTTCCTTATCTGGTTCAGCTATTTTATGGAATTCTACCTTACATTCTATTGTTTCGATTTCTCTTCGAACTTAGGTATTATGGCCGGATTGGTATTGTTTGCTGTGGGAAGTGTTGCCGTGGTTGTTCCTACGCCTAATGGTGCAGGTCCATGGCACTTTGCTATAATTTCGATGATGGTTCTTTATGGAGTTGATGCTACTGATGCAGGAATATTTGCACTAATTAAACACGGAATACAAACTTTATTACTAGTTTTGTTAGGAATATATGGATTAGCGGCTTTGCCGTTCACAAATAAAAAATAAAAAGCATATGAAAACAATTCAATCGTTGGCTCCTGAAGCTGTATGGAAGAATTTCTACTCATTAACCAGAATACCTCGTCCTTCTGGCTTTATGAAGCCTATTACAGAGTTTTTGTTGAACTTCGGAAAGAGTTTAAATCTGGAATCATTTACCGATGAGGTTGGGAATGTCATTATAAGAAAGCCGGCAACCCCGGGTATGGAAAATCGTAAAGGTGTTATTCTTCAGGCACACATGGATATGGTTCCTCAGAAGAATAATGATACAGTACACGATTTTGAGAAAGATCCTATTGAAACTTATATAGATGGAGATTGGGTAAAAGCAAAAGGAACAACACTAGGTGCTGACAATGGAATGGGTGTTGCTGCTATTATGGCTGTACTAGAGGATAATACTTTGAAACATGGTCCACTGGAAGCATTGATTACTGTAGATGAAGAAACTGGAATGTTTGGAGCCTTTGGCTTGAAAAAGGAATCAATTAATGGTGAAATTCTTTTGAATCTTGATTCAGAAGAAGAAGGTGAACTTTACATTGGTTGTGCTGGTGGTGAAGATGTAACTGCTACTTTCCAATATAAAGAGGTAGAACCAGAAGATGGAGATATTGCTATCAAAATAAATTTAAAAGGTTTACGTGGTGGTCACTCTGGCTTGGAAATAAATAAAGGACGTGCTAATGCCAACAAATTAATGGTTCGTTTTCTTCGTGAAGCTATTGCTTCTTATGAAGCCAGACTTGCTACTTGGGAAGGTGGAAACATGCGTAATGCAATTCCACGTGAAGCTCATGTTGTTGTTACAATCCCTGCAGAGAACGAAGAAGAACTGATTGACCTTGTACAGTACTGCGAGAATCTGTATAACGAAGAATATGCAGGACTCGAAGAAAATATCAGCTTCAAGGCCGAAAAGACAGACCTGCCCAAAGGACTTGTTCCTGAAGAAATTCAAGATGATATTATCAATTCCATTTTTGCTTGTCAGAATGGTGTAATGAGAAATATCCCTTCTATTCCGGATACAGTAGAAACATCTTCAAATCTTGCAATTGTAAAGGTTTCAGATGGAGTGGGAGAGGTCAAGATTCTTGCCAGAAGTGCTTCCGACTCAATGAAGGAATATCTTACAACTAGCATTGAATGTTGTTTCAATATGGCAGGAGCAAAGGTAGAGATGTCTGGAGCCTATTCAGGATGGGATCCAGATGTGAATTCTCCGATTCTTCATGCAATGAAAGCTTCATATAAATCACAGTTTGGTGAAGAACCAAAAGTGAAAGTTATTCATGCCGGTTTGGAATGTGGTATTATTGGTGCAAATATCCCAGGATTGGATATGATATCTTTTGGACCAACACTGCAATCTCCTCACTCACCCGACGAACGTGTATATATCCCTTCTGTTAAGAAATTCTATGAATTCCTTATTGCAACTCTGGAACAAACACCTGTGAAAGAATAAGATATTATTTAAATAGTAAATATATAGTGCGGTATAGAGAAAATCTGTACCGCACTTTTTAGTATACTTCTCAACCAATGGCTTTACTTAAAATACTAGGCTATCTATATATTTTTAATTGAAAAATATCTGTTTTAATTTATTCCATCTTTCTAAGTCGAACATCAATAGAAGTACCCTTCAGTTCTTCCTTTATCTTTTTTACATCTGTATTACCAAAATGATATGGATAAAGAACTTTCGGCAAAAACATTTTGGCAGCATTTACTGCTTCAGCAATAGTCATTGTATAAGGTTGGTTTACGGGAAGGAATGCTATATTAATATTCTTCAATTCCTTCATTTCGGGAATATCTTCCGTATCACCAGCAATATAGATGCGTAATCCATCAATAGTAAGTACATAACCATTATCCCGATTGCGGGGATGAAACATCTCTCTGCCCGGAGTTGTGTTATATGCTGGAACTGCTTCAATTTTTATATTGCCAAGGATATCTTTTTTATCACCATTATTCATGATTGTTCCTTTTCCCAGTTTCTTCTGACTTGAGGCATTTAGAATTACAGTTGTTTCCTTTTTACTCAACATGTCAATAGCTTTAGCATCAAGATGATCTCCATGTTCATGAGTAATCAAGATAACATCGGCCTTAGGAAACTTTGAATAATCGGCATATTCAGATACCGGGTCTACCTGAATGGTATGCTTGTTATAAGTGAGCATAAGGCTGCCATGCTTAATAAAAGTGATAACAACCTCTTTTTTACTTTTAGTCTTAAAAGTATCAGTATCAAACGAACCTGCTAATGCAAACTCAGCAGATAGTATTCCAAGCACAAGCATTAAATATTTAAGTTTCATACTATAAAGTTTTAATTGGAAAATTATCATTTAATATCATAAAAACTACGAAGTATAAATTGAATAACCTTATTAGGCAAATAGCTTTTTACACGAGCAAATAATATTTGTTCCAAAGGACCTACCAATGTACGGAAAGAAGGTTTTTTCTTTTCAACAATCTTACATATTGCTTTTCCTAATAATATTGGGTTGCTTCCTTGATTCTCCGCTTTTTCAATCAGGGTTAATGCCTTGGCAAATCTTTCTCCATAATCACTGTCATTTAATGTGGCAGTGGAAATATTACGACTGGCAGTGAACCCCGTCTTAAAGTCACCAGGTTCTACTAAGCATACTTTAATATAAAATGGATGCAGTTCCAGAGCTAAAGCCTCGCTATACCCTTCTATAGCAAATTTAGATGCTGAATAAAAGCCTTGATAGGGAACGGCCATTATCCCCGCAATGGAACTGAGATTTATAATTTTTCCTTTTTGAGCTTTACGCATAAATGGAAGAACTGCTTTGCACATATTAACAACACCAAAGAAATTTGTATTCATTTGTTGAAGGACTTCCTCCTGGGTTGCTAATTCCAAAGCTCCTCCAATCCCCATCCCGGCATTGTTAATAAGTACATCTATTCGCCCTTGTTCTGAATAAATGTGAGTGATTGTCTTTTGAATTGAATAGGGATCTGTAACATCCATAGCCAGCATAATTACCTTTTCAGGACTATCTGTTTGCTTTCTACTGGTTCCATAAACAATATGACCGCGTTCGGCCAGTATTTGTGCACTGATTTTTCCGAATCCGGAAGATGCTCCTGTAATAAGTATAACTTTTTGCTCAAAATTCATATTGATGGAGAATTTGAATTGTGTTGCACAAATATAAAAACATTTATTTATATTGACTACTTTTGAACATTCTGAAATCGTAATAAAATAAAACGAAACGAGTAATTATAATAGATGGCACTTCAGGAATTGGGTATGAAGTAGCAAAAGAATACCTTAAAGAAGGATATAATAGATAGGAGATTTGCTTGTCTGGTATTTTTCTGGAAGATGATTCCTTCATGATTATGGGAAGAACTTCGGGTAAAAGGCAAATAAGAAGTATTTATTATGTAAATCAAATAGAGTGGTAAAACCTATATTTTGAAGTTTTGCCACTCTACTTGATTTCTGTCAGGATTTCAATAATTGATTAAAAATAGAACTAAATTCTACAATTTATTTAGTCCGTTCTTAAAAAGCAACTATACCAGTAATACCCGGCTTTTCCCACGGCGCCTGAAATAAGCTCAAAGGACTCACTTTCGCAGAATAAACACACAGATAGAAATTCCTTTTTATATTTCAGTCCGATTTTAATTTCGGTTGTGGCTCTTCACTTCTTCTTTTCGAGTATTCACAACAAATGCACAATACAACAGGTACAATGCGCTTATTAAAATTACAATCACAGACCCAACCTGAGAATTTAACCAGTCAGACATTAGTCCCATAAAGAATGGGATAATGGCTCCTCCAAAAACACCGGTAATCATCAGTCCCGAAATCTCATTCGCTTTATCTGGGCGGATCTGAATGGCTTTAGAATAGATGATCGGAAAAACATTGGCAATGGAAAAGCCTATAACAGCATACAAGGCAAAGATTCCTATTTTCACCGGAACAATTATCAATGCCGACAATGCCACCACAGCAATAATAATATTGATCTTAAAGAACCTCTCCGATGAATATTTTGCCAACAGGATCGCTCCGAGAAATGTTCCGACAGTACGGAAAGCAAAATAAGTACTGGGGCCAAATCCAGCACTGGCGGCCGATAATCCGCAACGTTCAATCAGAATTTTTGGTGCCACGGTATTCAGGCCCACATCCACTCCAACAACGAACAAGATGCCAAGAAAAAGCTGCAGAATCCGTGTATCTGCTAGTAAGCTCAGTACCTCCCCAAAGGAGGAAGCTCTTTCTTGAACGGCTTCTTTAGGAATAGGTAAAGCCATCAGCCAGACAGTAGATACCACAGTAATTAACGCATAGATCGGAAAAATCATCTGCCAGCTACCCAGCCTTTCCGCAGCAAAAATAGCGATAAACGGTCCGCAGAATGAAGAAATAGCTTTCACAAACTGACCTGCAGTAAGACTACTGGTCAGCTTATCACCTTTTACCACATTGGTCAGAAGCGGGTTCAACGAAACCTGCAGAATTGTATTGGCAATACCTAGCAAAGCAAATGCCACCAAAGAAATGGTAAAGGTGTAACCAATCAAGGGCAGAAACATGGCTACCGTAGTAATCAAGTTACTCAATAACACCGTCCGTTTCCGGCCAATCCTGTTCATCAGGATACCTGTTGGCACTGAAAACAGCAGGAACATCGAAAACAGTGCCACCGGAATCATATTCGAAAGCGTGTCACTTAACCCAAAATCAGCTTTCACATGTGCCGAGGTGATTCCTACAACGTCACAAAAACCCATTATAAAAAACCCGAAAAGTACCGGGAGTGCTTTCAAAGAAGAAGATTTATTCATAAGATTAACCCTTTAGTTGAAATTATTTGTTCTGTTATTCAATTAAATACAAATTCTCAATTTATCTTTTATTTTACTCTTTATCAAGACTATTTAATGCAAAAGCATACGCACCAAGTGCAATGGCTTTACTTGCCCCAAGTTTAGAGATCGCTATTCCAATCTTTTTGGAAGAATCATAAAGCACCTTTTGGTCCGTTCCAGGCACCTCAATATATTTCGGAGATCCTTGCACAAATTTCTCCAGATCTCTCCCATCATCAAGGTTATAGGCTTTCATCTGCAATCTGGAAAAAACCTCCCCATTTAATTTCCCGATCGTTCCATTTAGCTCGTCCATCAATGCAGGCATAAAATAGTCTGCCGCTCCTGTCAGTCCGCCACCTATAACAACTAATCCATCCACAATAGTAATGGCATGTGCAATGGCATTGCCGGCCTCTTCTCCCAATTCGGTAAAAGCACATTGTGCAGCTTTCGTATTCCCGCTTTTCGTTCCTCGGGCAATATCATAAATATCCTTCGGTGAAAGGAGCGACTGATCGCACCCCGAAAACTCGGCATACATACGTTTTACGGCCTCTATACTCACGCTTTCTTCCGTAATGCAGTTCCTGTACTTTTTGTGCCGAAACACCCAAACATCGCCGCCACAGCCATTGTCTCCCGTCAGCAAATTACCACTGGTCACTACACCGGCCCCGAAACCGGTACCCAGTGTCAGTCCAAGCAGGTTTCTATACCTTCTGGAACTACCTGCTTCGGCTAGTTTCTGATTTATTTCCGGTAAAATCCCACCGATGGATTCACCGTAGGCAAATAAATTTCCGTCGTTATTTATAAAAACCGGAATACCGAATTTTTTTTCCAAGAATGGGCCCAATGCCACTCCTCCTCTGAAAGCTTTCAGATTCGGTAAATCTCCAATAATTCCGTGCTCGTAGTCAGCTGGTCCCGGAAAGGCAAAACTGATGGCAATCGGAGGGACTGTCAATGCTTTTTTCACCTCTGCAAACCCCAGCAAAATGGTTTCCAGACATTTGGGTAAATTATCGGCATTCGATTCCAGACAGATTGGAGATACTATTTCCTGATTGGCCTGCATGGCGGAAAAAATAAAGTTTGTTCCGCCCGCATCAAGCGTCATCACGATTCTTTTATCAAACTGATACATGTTTTTTATTATTTTTTTTCTATTTTGTAAAACTACCGGGCTTATCAGACATATTCAGGATCAAAGTTCCTCCTTTTACAATATCAGAAAAGCTGATAAACGGAGTTCCCTGTAACTTATTATTTAAAGTCGCATGTTGAATATAGATGTTGCTTTTTGAATTATTAATAGCCTTAATCGTAAACTGTTTACCTTTGTAGTACCGGGGATTCAGCCGGATAGTGATTTCATTGAACAACGGGCTGCCTATCTGCATGCTTGGCTTGGCGTCTGTCAGTCCTTTCACATCAAAGAGCCCAATCCCCGCAAGTACATACCATGCCCCTAACTGACCTTGATCTTCATCCTGTCCATAACCATATCCATGAATATATTCTGTTCCATAAAAATGATCACAAATGGCATGCACCCATTTTTGTGTCAGATAAGGCTTTCCTGAGAAGTTAAACATCCATGAAATCTGGAGGTTCGGTTCATTGCCATGGTTATACAGCGCTGATAACCCGGCAAAAGCATTCACTGTGGTTCCTCCTCCAAAGCAACTTTCCTGCGAAAGGGTAAAAATACTATCCAGTCGGTTATTGAACTTTTCCTGTCCAATGGTATCGATCAGTGCTTTCGGATTATGAGGTACATAGAACGTATATTGTGCAGCATTTCCTTCCTGGAATCCTTTCCAGGGTTCCGTGGGGTTGAACGGTTCAATAAACTTTCCGTCATTTCCTCGTGGACGCATAAATCTGGTAGAAGAGTCATAGATGTTTTTCCATCCGTCGGCCAGCCGCATCAGTTTATGGTAATCTTCCGTCCGATGTAATGCTTTAGCAAACTGAGCCACCGCATACGCGCTGAATGAATATTCCAAAGTGTGCGAAGCCCCGAAACCTGAACCTCCGGCAACCGTGTTAAAATCAACAGGGAGATAAGGAGAATATCCACGTTTCACAAATTCTCCAACATCCATTTTTCCGGCACCCTCAATCCTGTTTTCGGAAACTAGTTCATTTTTCAGAGCTGCAGCGTAGGCACTCTTCACATCAAAATTCCGGATGCCGCAGCTATAAGCCGAAGCAATAGCCAGACTCGTGAAATTTGTCCCCACTCCCGATACATACTTACTGTTCGCAATACCATCTCCCAGCCATCCGGCATCGCGATACACCAATAGCTGGCTCTGAATCCAGTCAGCATAATACTCAGGATAAGCTAGTGCCCAAAGCTGAGTCAGGTTCCAGAAACCACCCCAGATAGCATCTGTGTTGTAATGGTTGTGTACCGGCTTTCCATTTTTATCCAGATTTATCTGTCCCACTTTTCCATTATTTTTTGGATAGGCTCCATTCACATCACTGGCTAAACCGCGGCCCAACAAAGCATGATAGAGCCCGGTATAGAATTTCACTTTATCCGAATCGTTGGGAGAAGTCACGGTAATTCGTCCTAGGTAATCGTTCCAGGTCTTCAGTGAGTTTTTTTTCGCCTCTTCAAAAGTTAGATTCTTCGCTTCTGTCTGCAAATTGAGCCGTGCATTGGCAATAGAGGTGTACGAAAGTCCCATTTTTACGGTCACCGCTTCATTCGATTTAGTAGAGAACGTCAGGTAAATACCCGCTCCCTCGCCCGAAATTTCTTTAGCTCCTTCAGTCGTTTCGTTGTGTTTGAAGGTACCCCAGTTAGTGGGTTTCTTATCTATCACAGCCGAGAAATACATGGCTACGGTTGCCCCTTTCTGATACTTCTTTACATATTCCGGTTCCGTCACAACATATCCTTCTACACGTCCCTCTTTGGTGTAAGTAACCTGGGCGTCTTTTACCGCGCCGCTCTCACCTTGGCGGTTACCAATATCGAAAAGAATATGCGATTGGTTGGACTGCGGAAAAGTATAGCGTTGGAATCCTACCCTTTTAGTAGCCGTTAACTCTGCCTTAATCTGATAATCTTTCAGTATAACCGAATAATATCCGGATGTTGCATATTCATCCTTCCGATCAAACCGTGAACGGTATCCTTCATCTGGATATTCCAGTCTTCCGGGAATGGTCTGCAGTTTGCCTGTTGTAGGCGCCAGCACAACACCCCCCACCTGAAACTCGTGAAAGTTTGCAAATCCTTCAATGGAGGAATGGCGCGAATCGTATCCTACGGCTTCCCAACCTTGCGCATTACCATAGTGTGCATTGGTCGAAGGGCCCAGCTTGGCCATTCCAAATGGTATTGCCGCCGGTGTATAGAAAAACCAACGGCAGTGGGCGGTACCGATATTCGGGTCCACATACCTATTCAAATTTTGTGAATAAGCATTCAAACTCCACACAACCGATAGCCCGATGAACAGTATTGATCTAATTTTCATATTCATAATTATTCAAATATAGTAACTTTATTAATTTTTTTCGCCTTTAATCATGGCAATGCGGGCAAATAATTCGGCCATACACGATTCATCGAGCAGCCACTTGGGCTTTTTCTTTTCATCGGTACGCCCAGTCCAGTCCTTATTAATCAGTCCAGCTTCATCTCTGGCATTTTTCCAGGCCCAATCTGCACTTGCAATAATGGCATCCACATATTTGCTATTATGATCCACCTCGTACAACTCCTGATAACCTCGAAAGAGAACCACGATAAACCAGGGCAAATCATTGATATAGGCAACACCTTCATCTGTTCTTTTTACAAAATAACGGTAACTGCCTTCCGCTAGGCGACGGGCATTTTCCAGGTATTTTTTTTCACCGGTGATTTTATACAGCCTGACCGACGACTGAATCATGGTACCGGTATTGTAAGTATAGAACGTTTTATCCGGTAATCCGTTCACTGTTGAAAGACTGTTGAAAATCACATGCAGTGTGCTGTCCTCAAGGTGACCCATCATCCAGTGATAGTATTTCTTTCCCTGATCCAGATACTTTTTATCTTTAGTCACCTGATACATTTTCAGGCAAAACACGGTAGCCTTTCCGTTGGAACAGGCCGGTTTCTGATCACGAACTCCTTCCAGCCAACTCACGCCTCCTCCAAAATCATCGCTCCAGCCACTGTTTATAAATTTAAAAACCTCATCAGCTTTGTACAGGTACTGTTTATTTCCGCTTGTCTGGTATGCATCAATCAAATCGATCCCCACCAAACCGTTATCGTCATAATACCGATCGCTGTTTTGAAACTTTGCTGGATAAGCCTGATATCCCGCCGGTGTGCGTTTATTATCGTAATAAGATTCTACAGCCATTCTCATGGAATCCTGGTACGCCTTATATTTGCGGGCATTAAACTCCATCAAGACATTGGTAGCAGAAAAGACACCGCTCATTGGCCATAAGTACGACACTTCCTGAGCCTTTTTCCCTGTGTTATCTTGAAAATAAGTCAGATCCGGTTTATATGAATTCGGATAAAACTCTGAAAACAATCCGTATTTGTGCACACGGTATAAATTCCAGACTTTTTGAAACATGTACTCGGCTCTCTCCAGATAAAGGGTTCTTCCCGTTTTTCCATTCAATGCCAGGGAACAAAAAACCATGAATAGTAAGATATATTTTCTCATCCCTATTAAAATTTTCAATTCATTGATTATTGAGACGTAAGTGTTTCTTTCTTATACAAAGACAAAGCCCCGTACGATTCAATTACCGCATCCTGCATCAGCAGAGAATAATATCTTTTGGGATTTACTCCCGTCCAGTCTTCGTAAAAGAATCCTTCGGCAGTGCGCGCCTTCTTATATCCGTTATTTATTAAATTGTAGTAGACCTGTATGTAGCTATCCGCATTCTTATAAAACGGTTCTAGATCGATGTATGCTCTCAGAAGTTTTGTGTTAAACCACGGATCATTATCCGGATAGGTGAGCGCAATATTGTTTCTTGATTTGACAAAATAATCATAAGCTCCCTGCGCTGAGGCGATGGCATCATTCAGATAAGTCTGATCACCGGTGATGCTGTACAACCTTACTCCATTCTGAATCATCACACCGGTATTGTAGGTCCATTTGGCTTTATTCACTGCTCCCGTCGTATTTACGTCGTTCCAGTAACACTTGTCACTGGAATCCTGTAAATGGGCTTTAATCCATGCATACTCCGTTTTAGCAAAAGAAAGCACGGATGCTTTTTCCGCAGCAGGACACACGGTGTAATAATCTAATAAAAAGAGAGTTGCATATCCATTTGCGCAAGTGGGTTTATTGGAATTTCCATCATTGAGAATGTTTTTCTCGTCTTCGTTCCACCATATACCACCATCCAGCAAATTATCCACCCCGCTTTTCAGAAAGTTCACAACTTGAGAGGCTCTGTCCAAGAACCGTTGCTGTTTGGTTATGTTGTACGCTTCAACCAGACAGCTCCCCACAAGCGAATTATCGTCATAAAACCGTGTACCTTGACCACCTGTTCCGGTCGATGCCGATCCGTAGCCACCTATCGTATTTCCGTTGGCGCCATTACGGTAGTATAACTGAAAATTGTCGCACAAAGTGGTGTAATCCACGTTGTAGCCCGATTGGGTTAACGTAGCGGCACCACTCACTAAACCGGAATAGGGCCAGAGATAAGAGTATGAAGGATCACCGCTTTGGGCGGGATAACTTTCTTTATAAAGCCCGTTGGAAAGATTATAATACCGGTTAACAAGATCAAAAATTTCTTTTGCTCTCTGGTTACACTTAACGTTATCGGTTGTGACGGGCGGTTTTACCGGAGGTTTGGGAGTATAGGGCTCTTCCCCGCTTCCACAAGATATCAACAAAAAAACAACCCCTAGTATGAATAAATTTCTCATTTTAAATATTTTTTTCGTTAGAACCACATCCTGCCTCAGGAATAGCTATTTCTTTCTTAGGGAACGTACAGTCTGAAATTTGATTTCAGACTGTACGTAAAAAATTATAATGGTTGGACATTGGAGAATTCATGAATCATCAGCCCGTTGTTATTCGTATTGATCGTGATTGTACATTTCTTCATATCTAACGAACCACTCATCTTCCAGAGATGATCCCACTGAGACCATGCAAATTCTCTGAGCTCATAGAACTGGGGTGTCTCATTGCCGGTGGGACGTTCCGAACTTACACCATCTACCCTTCCCCAGCATTTGTCGGCTCCATTTACAGTGGCAATAAAGTAGTACCTATCTTCAACCCAACTCAACCAGGAAGGAGGGTTTGTTTCCGGTCTGTCTGCCTGGACAAACTCAATTTTGCAATTATCTGCCTTGAAAACTCCGTTCTGGGTATAACCAAGGTTCCCCATCGCGTTGAACGTTGCCCCCCAGATTGCTCTTACATTGGAGATCCGGTCAACAATCAGTGCCTGGGTATTTAAATCAACGGTTATTCTGTATACCTCACCCGCTTTACTGGCCGAAAGGTTATATGTACCGTCACCTTCTTTAATCTTCCCCGTAGGATCTGCATAGCAAACAAACGCGTCTGCATCGGTAGGACTGCTCTTAAAGTAGATATTTCCGTCAATCGGAGCTTTTGTATAGATTACAAAGACTCCTTCGGCTGCATTTCTCATAGCCAAACCACCGGTTCCGTTGTTTTCTGTTGCGGACCCATATAAGTAAAGAGTACTTCCTGCATAGTCAATACCATCCCCTCGAGTAACTGCGATCTCTTTGGTGAGATTGGATTTCTGTACGTTGCCACCTTTTGATACTGTGACGGTCCAGATCAGTTTCCCTGTACTCGATGTGGCTACTCCGGTTTTCCGGGCAATCGTATTTAACAATGCATGTGTAATGGTTAACTGAGGTTCTACGCCCAAATCACTGAAAGTTCGGTACACCGGGTTCTTGAAATCTCCACCAGCTTTATCGAATAACACTTCATAAGTCGTGTACCCTTGTTCGGCTCCACCTCCGGTCCATGAAAGTACAATGTTCTCTTTTGATGCCAGATCAATCGTCACAGACTCTGGCGAATTCAAGGTAGTCGGCACGGAAAATTTATCCGAAAAATTGTAATCCTCTTGGCAACTAACGACCATCAATGCCAATGTGATTATCCACAATATTTTTTTCATACTTGTCTATTTTATTGATTACCAATTGGTATTCTGTACCAGATTCTTGTTTAAGTCTCTTTCTGTTTGAGGCATCGGCCACAGGTAATGCTTTTCTTTGTTAAATGTTCTGTTTTCCACCCTTACATATCCATTATCTGCACCTACTATATCACCGGTTTTTAATCCATGACACCAGCCGTTCATAACATTCTCGGCAGTATGCCATCTGATAATATCGTTTCGACGAAGTCCTTCGAAGGCTAGTTCAGAACGACGTTCCCTGCGAACAATCTCAATCAACTCTTGGTTTGAACTGCCTGTCGGAAAGTTCAGGGCTGCCTGGTCTGTAAAGCCGGCTCTTGCCCGAATTGGCTTGATGGTAGCATTCCAGGTGGTGGCATCCAGGGTTCCTGTTTCCGCAGCCGCCTCGGCATTCATCAGAAGAATATCCGCATAACGTATCAGAATGATATTCAACCCGGAAGATAGGTTTACAATGGTGCTGTGATCCTTGTCCCAGTACTTTTTCAGGTAATAACCGGTAGGAGTACAATCTGAGCTAAATCCATATCCGTCCTTGTTGGCACCCTTATCGCAATTGATTACCGATTGCGAGCCATCGGCCATTAGATAACTGTTGCTGGTATAGATCACCGTTGCAGCCAGACGCGGATCGCGGTTCTGATAGGGTTTGGAAGCCGAATAAACCGAACTTTTATCAATGGGCTGACCGTCAGACGCCACGTAGCTGTTTACCAGTTCCTGCAGAGGAGCCAGCTGTGAATATCCACCCAGCGATGGTGGAAGGAACATATACTCCACGTTATGTTCCCTGGTATTGAGCATGTACTGAATATCGAGTATTACTTCGGAATTCCCTTCGTTGGCCGAGTAAAACAGCCCTTCATAGCTTGGAAACAAAGCAAATTTACCACCATTGATAATCTGGCCTGTCACTGTTTTTACTTCCGCATACTTTCCTTCAAACAATAAGATTCTGGCTTTCAATCCCATGGCCGCGTATCGGTTGATGCGCCCCTTATCCGTACTGGAATAGGATTCTGGTAAATAGTTGTTATCGATAATCTCATTCAAGTCATCCAATAAACTTTTCACTATCTCAGCCCTGGGTGTTCTGGGAACAGATTGTGATTCGGCAATGGAAACTGTCTTAGTAAAAAACGGGATATCACCGAATTTCGAATACAACTCAAAATACATATAGGCCCTTATCACCTTGGCTTCGGCCATGTACCTGTTCTTTAGCTCTGAGGTGAGTCCCGGCACTTTATCAATATTATCCAGCAGGATGTTACAATTTCGTATCCCTGCATACTTGCTTGACCACACCGATTGTACATACCCGTCACTGGTCGAATAAGATCCGTTGCCAATGGCCTGGTTATAACCTGCCTTGCAGTAAGCATTATCTGACATCGCATCACTGAAAATCACTTCATTAGCACTCATCAGGTTGGTGTAGCAGGTATTCAGTGCATCAATGGCTGCCTCGTTTTTTCCCCAGAAATTCGAATCACTCATCTGATCGTAGGGATTCACATTCAAATCAACACACGATGTCGATAAGAGCATAGTCAGAAACGAAATCGCGGTTATGCCAAGTTTTAATTTATTATTTTTCATTATGTCATTCATTTTATAGAGTTAAATTCAATCCTATTGAAGCCACTTTGGAAACAGGATATATTCTTCCTCCCGTTGCGGCCGTTGTTTCAGGATCCCATCCGCCAATCATCTTATTCAAGGTCAGCATATTTTCTCCGGTCACAAATATCCTGAGTCGGTTTACACCTACCTTTTTAGTCAGCATGGTTGGTAAGGTATAACCTAACTGAATGTTCTTCAAACGTAAATAGGCACCATTCTGAATCCAGAAATCGGATTTGGCCGCATTGTTGGTCGATTCTGATCCAACCGTCAGACGGGGATACGATGCATTTGGATTCTGTGGAGTCCATCGGTCAATATGGAAATCAAAGGCGGGTCCTTCGTTGTTGTTGTGAAATGCTTCCACCGATTCGCCTCGGAGCCATACACTTCGTTGACCCACTCCTTGCCAGAACATTGAGAAATCAAATCCCTTGTAACTAAATCCATAATTAAAGCCGAACGAATATCGAGGGAATGGATTACCCAATACAAAACGGTCATCGGCATTAATAATTCCATCTCCGTTTTTGTCAACGTAGCGGATATCTCCGGGCTTGGGTGTTACCCCGTCCAGATGAGGACCGGCCTCTACTTCCGCCTGGTTCTGGAAGAATCCGTTCGAACGGTATGCATAATAGGAATTGATGGGATACCCTTCTTTAATGATTGTATTTATGTCGTATCCGTTAATCCATTCCTGTCCGTGAGTGTCCACAACCTTGTTCTTGCTGTCAAACACATTAGCCGAAAGAGAATGTTGCATTTTACCAGTCTTAAACTTATAATTCACGGAAAATTCCCATCCTGCATTCTGAACCTTTCCGGCATTCTGAATAGGACTACCACCTCCAAAAGTAGAGGGCACCGGCAGACCTATCAGAATGTCGTAAGTCATGTTATGGAAATAATCAAAGACCAAGTTCAGTGAATTATCCAGGAATCCAATGTCGGTACCTATATCAAACATCCTCGTAGTTTCCCATTTCAGGTTGGTATTTACAGAAGATACATTCGAAACACTAACCACATTGTTATTGAAACTATACCCGTTGGCAATCGATACAGAAGGAATGTAAGCATAATCGCTTATTCTGTTATTACCAACCAATCCCAACGAAGAGCGTACCTTTAAGGATGGCAGTTTACTGCCCAGGTTGGTGTAGAAAGGTTCTTCCGAAACTCTCCATGCGGCCGATACAGAAGGAAATATCCCCGAACGGTTTCCTTTGGCAAATTTGGAAGAATAGTCATCTCGCAAATTAAATTCAAAAAGATATTTTTCCTTGAAGTTATAGTTCAGGCGCATAAATCCCGAATAAATTGACCTGTCACTTTTCCATCCCTGGTTTTCCACATTTGTAGACTGGTAGCCGGCCATGATGTCAAAGTTAGGACTATCCACTTTACGCAATGTATAGAAGCTGTTATCCAGTCCGCTTTCATAGGAATATCCTACCAAAGCTCCGAAGGCATGTTCTCCTATTTTTTTATCATAGGTCAGCATAATGTTGGATGTCAGGTTTTCGTTTCTACCAAAAGATTCGTTGATATGATTTTCCGTATCTCCGCTTCCAGGTATTGCCTGACGGTTTTCGTGGGTACGGTTGTTGTAAAGCTGTCCTCCAATCATTCCTTTCAATTTCAGCTCATCACAGAAGGCATACTCCGCATTTAATGATCCGGACAAATCGTCGTTGGAGTTCTGACGGTATCCGCCCACTTCAAGCCGGGCCAGAGAACTACTGTTACTACCCGACGGATAGTTGTAATTCCCATTCTGTTTAATCGGATAGATCGGAGGCATACGCATCACCTGTTCCAGAATCCAGTCCGTCCAATAGGCATTGTCCTTGATCTCATTCCTCGCATAGGCAATGTTGACACCATATTTAAATTTTTTGGTCAACTGCGTTTCTACATTCAGTCGGGCATTATATCTGTCCATTCCATAACCCGGGCCTACAAACAAACTTTTCTGATTCAAGTATCCGCAGGAGAACAATAAGTTCGTCTTATCATTTCCACTGGTCAGCGAGATATTATGAGACTGTTGCGAAGCCGTAGTTTTATAGACATCATCCAACCACTTATCGTTTGTCCCGCCATTTCTATAGGCATTGATCTGTTCCGGTGTAAATGCAATGCTTTTTCCCGAATTCACCAGGGCCTCATTTCTCAGTTCGCAGTACACCCACGAATCTACCGGCTTAGGCAGGCTGGTTACACTTTGCAGTCCGTAGTTCATGTCGTAGCTCACCGCCACCTTATTATCCTTATTTCCCTTTTTGGTCACAATCAGAATAACTCCGTTAGATGCTCTCGATCCATAGATTGCAGTCGATGAGGCATCTTTCAACACTGAAATACTCTGAATATCCGAAGGATTCACATTCTGTATGTCACCGACCATCCCGTCAATCAGGACCAACGGATCGTTGTTATTCAAGGTGTTGATACCCCGTATGTTAATGCTTGGACGGTTACCTGGCTGTGAGTTGGTTTGCTGAATCGTTAATCCGGGAGTGGTTCCCTCTAACGCTTCCACTACATTTACCACCGGTTTTCCCTCAAGCTCCTTTGTTGACACCGTAGAAACAGCTCCTGTGAGGTTCACTTTCTTTTGTGTGCCATACCCCACCACAACCACTTCGTCAATGTTATGCACAGTTTCTGCCAGAACCACATTCATAACCTTTTTGGTCACTTTAAGTTCTTTCCTCTCGTAACCTATAAATGAAAAAACCAACGTGGCATTATTACCTGAGACATTGATGGAATAATTCCCCTCAATGTCAGATATCGTCCCGATATTGGAACCTTTTACCTGAACGCTTGCTCCCATAATTGGATTGCCGTTTGCTTCGGTAATCGTTCCGGTAATTCGTCCTGTCTGTCCGTAAACTTGCTGCCCTATAATGAATATAAGTAACAATAGAAAAATAGAAGTTCTTTTTGCCATAATGTTCTTTTTAAATATCAGAAATGAAGATTATTAATCAATAAGTATTTTTGTTAAGCCTGATGCCTGACGTAAGCTTTAATGGTTGCGCAAAGTTTGCCTTCACTCTCTCCGTAGGGACGAATGGTGTATTCTCCCACCTCCGCCGGAACAATGAATGTTTCGGCATAGTGAACCACAAACGGACTGAATTGATGGTTGGGACTTTCAACAATTGCTTCACTTCCTTCCACCAGGTTCAACACATTCACGCTGTTGGCAGTCTGGTGGTGAACCGTTTTGGTAAACCAATGCCTGCGGGTTTCAATGAATTCATTGGGGTGCAGACCGGTTTTTTCTTCCCACCATCCATCGCCTTCAGACATCCGCTGCACCTGGTTCACCAAATGCTTCTGGCAATATTGGGTATCCCTATTCCACTGAATTACATTGGCTCCATGAGCTATGTTGATCGGGCGCGGCCTTCCATCCAGCCCCAGGCGTCCCCAGTCATAGAGTTTGAAGGTGAAAATATAAGGAGTCGCACTTATTTCGAGCACCATTCCATTAGTTCCGGAGCAGTGCACTGTTCCGTTTGGAATCAGAAAATGATCATGTTTTTTTGCCGGGAATTTATTCACATACCTTTCCGTATCAAACGGAGCACCGGTCTCCTGCGATTTTTCCAGATCCTCCACCATCGCTTGCGGATCACAACCGGTTTTCATTCCCAGATAAACCACAGCGTCGGGTCGGGCATCCAACAGATAATAGCTTTCATCCTGCGTGTAGCTCATCCCGAAATGTTCGTGAATATATTGTCGGGTGGGATGCACCTGCAAACTAAGGTTTCCTCCCTGAATAGTGTCCAGAAAATCAAAACGGATGGGAAATTCTTTTCCGAATCTCGATTCCACAGGTTCACCCAGTAACTCGGTTGCTTTATAGAAAACAAGATTGATGGCTGGCACCTCAATAAACTCTCCTTCTACTTCGAACAAAAGGCTGTTCTCTTCGGGTACACAGTCAAAAGCCCAGGCATAGTTAGGTTTCGATGCATCCAGTCCGCATACTTTCTTCATCCATTGCCCGCCCCACGGTCCCGGATCAAAATAAGGAACCAGCCGGAAAGGAGTCTTTGAAAGAGCCGTCAGTCCATCCAGCAAAGTCCGGGCGGCAATCATTCTGGGTTCATCCTTGATCGTCGAATCGAGCCAGTAATCAGCCTTCTCAAACAGTTGTTGCTTCAACCTGTCACACACGCGCCAATCCACAAAGAATCCACGTTTGTACTTAATGCTAGGTGCTTCTTCTGCATTTCTGATACCAATGTTATTGACCTCGTTCCTGCGTTGCCTGAGCTGAATTTCCCAGCGAGGCATATCGGCATAAACCAGGCAATCGTATTTCTCGGCTATGAGCGATGCTGCGTAGCCATATAATACAACCAGTCCGGTCGATTTATTTATTTTACCGCGAATCTTCTCTACCTTTTCCGGGTCCAGGTAATCATTCAGTGTGAGTCGGGTCATGTAGCCAAAAATCTCATCGTCGGTCACATCGGGATGAACCATCTCCCGGATTTTATCTTCAGGATAAAAGGCGTCGTCGGTAAGCAGAAATAAGCCGGCATTCAACTTTTCGAATTCACGAATCAGTTCGTCGTGATACACTCCTTGATAGCACTCAACTATTAAAATATAGCGTTGTGAGGGCGAAGTGCTGATCTTTACATTCAGTTCATCCTTTATTGCATTCCAGCCGGCATATGCTTTTCCATTCATCCGGAAGAAAGGTCTTTTTTCGTAGTTTGTCATATCTTCAATCTATTTGTTTGCAAATATCCTTCTATTTGCAAACAAAAAACTATAACTTTGCTGCTATTAAGTTGTACTATCTTACGAATCTATCATTTCAATACTATGCCACAGATAAAAGAAGGATTTAAAGGTCAGCGGCTGATTACCATCAGCACGGAAGTTCTATCAAATAATCGGAATAATCCACTGATCCAGAACCTTTACATAACTAAAATCGGTTTTTTCCCAGCCGTTAAGTATCATTATGTTAATAAAGAAAACGGAGTGGATTATTACATCCTTCTCTATTGCACATCGGGCGAAGGATGGTATAAAATAGGAGAAAAGAACTATGTGATCAAGGAAAATCAATACGTGATTCTACCTCCCAACGTACCTTATAGCTTTGGGGCCAACACCGCCAATCCCTGGACCATTTACTGGCTTCATTTCAAGGGGAAAATAGCCTCTTCGTTTTTTGTCCCTCCCGTTATTCCCCGGCATATTTTGCCGGAGCAGAACTCTCGTTTGCAAGACCGTATACAAATCTTCGAAGATATTTATGAAAACCTGGAGCTCAGTTACCACAGTGATCACTATGGTTATGCCTCCCTTTGTCTGTACCATTTCCTGGCATCGTTCAAGTACGTTGAACAGTTCCGACGCATCCGCTTTCAGGACGAAAATGAAAGCCGGTTCAGTGAAAAGGTCATTTATTACATGCGCGAAAATGTGGAAAGCAACCTCTCGTTAGAGCAGCTGGCCGCCCACTTCGACTTTTCCCCCTCTCATTTCTCGGCGCTGTTTAAGAAAGAGACCAAACAATCACCAATTAAATACTTCATTGCGCTAAAGGTTGAAAAAGCATGCCAGTACATTGAATTATCAAACCTGAAAATCTGCGATATATATCCCAAACTCGGATTTCAGGATGCCGCCTATTTCACTCGTATTTTCACTAAGATAATGGGAATTTCTCCATCAAAGTACAGAGAAAGAGAAAGGCATAATTAATATCAAAGGGAAAAACTACAACTTAAGACGGCCCATACCAAACAGGTCCTCCATTCATTTTCGAGGAAGAATAACTTGCTTTTGGCAGCTATCGAACTAATATTTGGACATGTGAAGCCGGATTATAGAATGGGAGAAACTATCTCAAATGAATTATGGGAGATGTAGAGAATACATTATTGACAGCAGTGATTTCAATATAAGAAGATGGATAAGAATAAATCTTCTTTTATACATTTAAATAATAGAATGCATAATTTTTTATAGCAAAAAATATAGAGAACCAAAAAATCAGATTCAGTTCTCTATATTATGCTGTTCTACTTTTTAAGAATTGACTAATTATAGAGTTTTCCTTTTCCCACTTCAGCAAATAGCTTTGCTACTATTGGTACAAGATCATTCACATACCTTTCTCCTTTTTCTGCGGTAGCTTTCCGTGGATCGCCCACACCGGTGTCTTTCGTTGCACGATCCCAATGTCTGGGCGTCCATGCAACTTTTTCATTCAAAGAAGTTATCGCAAAAGGCTGACTATCACCATCACCTGCCATACTTAAATCAACAAGTTCTGGTTGCAGATACATCATTACAGATGTTTCCTGCTCTCCGGCATGATCGTCAATTTCAGCTTCGAAATAACCTTTGCATGGTAAAATGGTGTACCATTCCGATTGTACGATCAAAAAATCAGGATATTCAAAAGCCAGGTCACGGATCATATTCTTAAAATTATTACCTCCATGTCCACTAAAGATTATTAGTTTTCTAATGCCCTGAGTATGCAAAGAATCAACTACATCTTTTAAAATGGCAAATTGAGTTTCGTAGCGGGCATGAATGCAGAAGCTTAATTCTTTCTGACCCGGATTTTGTGATCCCAAAGATATCGGTGGCATTACCATGCAACGAACACCGTTTTCTTTTAAGGCCAAAGTAGCAGCTTTTACAGCTATCATTCTTGGAGCAATACAATCAGTGAGGTAAGGCAAATGATAATTATGAGGTTCTGTTGCTCCCCATGGAAGAATAGCAACGTCATAGTGCAAATCTTTCACTGCACCATAGCAACTAACTGAAAGATCTAATTCTTTATTCATCTATTTAGTTTTTTAATTATTATCAATTGAAAGCAAAGATAATATTTATAAGCTATTAATTATTCAAAATATTTTTAGAAATAAGCTCATTAAAAAGATAATGCTGAGAACTATTTATCAATATGTATCTTCTGGTTACCGATAAGAATATTATTACTACAGCATTTTAAATCAAACTTGGATAATCTTTCTGTCCACCCGGGTGGAGGGACAGTTTACATCCGGGTGTAACTTATTGGTCCATCCGGGTGTACCAGCCTTCTACACCCGGGTGTACAGAATAAGAGATGGAATATGTGTAATAACCTGATAAAGGTTGATTAAATTTGTTCTTCCCCCTTTTTGGAGTTGACTGGTTATATTTTAATCTCTAGCTTCGGTTGACTAAATTCTCTATAGTCCCTAATTGTGGTTGATAGGCCTTCTTTAGCTTGAAATATTTAAACGAGAAGAGAGGTCCGCAGCCTTCTCTCTCTATCTCGTTCGGATTCTTAGTAGAATCATTTTTTTGCTTTCAAGACAAAGATAGTTTTTCTCTTTATTGCGGGCAAGCTTCTCTGTATTTATCTTTATAACTTGTCCATCGTTTCTTGATCATTCCGGTCTTCCCAAAAGCCTGTTGTGGAGTAAGCATATCCAAACTCCTATGGGGGCGTTTGGTATTGTAGAATGTGACAGCCTGCTGCACTGCTTGTCTAACCAGTTCGATTGTTTCAAAGGAATATTGGTTAAGGAATTCCTTTTTGAGAATCCCATTTACTCTTTCCGCTATTGCATTTTCTTTAGGGTCTCCATTTTCCGTCATACTAATCCTTATTCCTTTTTGTTTCAGTTCATTTACGTACATGTAGCTGGCATACTGCACCCCTCGGTCCGAATGATGAGTCAGCCCTTCTGTATTTTGTATGTTTCTCTTCTTGCAAGCCTGTTTAAGGGCTTCTATGGTGTGGACAGTGGCTAGCGTAGGGCCGACGTAAGCACCTACGATTTCATGGTCGTACGCATCTGTCACCAAGGAGAGAAAACAGAAATCGTCTTCCCGCAAGCGGATATAGGTAATATCACTAACCCAGACTTGGTTAGAACGGGTGATAGCCAAATCCTTAATTAGATTGGGGTAGGTCGGCAAGTCGTGGGTGGAGTCTGTGGTACGACAACTTTTTCTGGGTGCCTTGAGCATCAAGTTGTACCGCTTGAGCACTTTTAAAAAAGCATCACGACCTATTCTATAACGTTTGCCGAAGTATTGACTATACATCACCCATAGCTTTTCGCCGCCGATACCGGGATCCTCCTCTCGAACATCTCTTACGAACTCGATAATAAAACGAGGGATGGCAAGGCGTTCGATATTCTCATCTTCGTGTTTGTAATAAGCTTGCTTAGACGCACCAAACAGCGCGCAAAGGTCACCCACCCGATAAGATGGGCTCTTTGCGTGAAGCTGTTTTACCGTTTGGTGCCAGCTTTTTTTCGGATGGGAAGCTGAAACTTCTCTTCAGCAACGTTGATCATTTCATCTAAGAAATCAGCACGCATCTTTTCACGTTTCAAGCACAATTCTTTTTCTTGAAGCATACGACGCAGAGCTAAGATTTCTTCGTTTTCACTCACGGGACTCTTTTTCATGGAACCATCATTCAATTCATATTCGGGTGCAAAGATACGAATCCAACTTCGTAATGTGCTAGTACTGGCGATGGAATATTTACGACACAAAGAATACTTGCTCTGTGTACCCTGGATGGCCTCTTCGACCACCGACATTTTAAATGCGTCATCGAAATGACAACGACTTTTCTCTGATTGACTCATTTTTTGATCTTTTTAGAGTCAACTTTTTCTAGGGTAAGACAATGATTTGATATTGAATAAGGTGAGTATAATAAATGCCGGATAGGAGTTTGAAAAGTCACCCAGAATAAGGACGATACAAGGTGCTAGATTGCTAGATCACTGCTAGATTAAATTATTTTGATCTAGCGCTTTTATATTGTTAATTACTAAGCAGTTATATGCTTACTGCTAGATTGCTAGATCATTTTTGAAAAATTAGATTTTATGTAGCGTAAACTCTCTGAGTTATTTAGATGGTTGTAAACTAAAACAGATTTAGAGATAATTGACATTTAGTTTATTATTCCTAAAAATCGACTTAAATCTTTTATAATCGGTGCATGATTTTTAAGTTTAAATCGTTTACTTTGTTGAAACATGCTAAAACTAAAAAAAATAGATATGAGAACCAGACTATTAGCCCTTTTGGTGTTTGTAATGACAGGACTATCCTTATTTGCTCAGAAACAGACTTATGAGAGAATGTGGAAAAGTGTTGAGGCTTTTGAAAAGAAAGACTTGCCTCAATCGGTTATAAAGAAGACAACAGAAATTTATCAGAAAGCACTTGCCGAGAAGAACTCTCCCCAAATGTTCAAGGCATATCTGTATAACGCCACTACAAAAGTAAGGATTGATGCGGATAGTTTTTACGTTAACCTGAAAGGATTGGAAAAGTGGGAAGCTGAATCAACAGTTCCTATGGATAAAGCAATCCTGAATTCCATGATAGCTGAACTTTATGTAGATTATGCTCAGAATAATTCCTGGCAGCTGCGTAAAGGCAAACAGTTAATCGGGGAAACTCCCGAAGATATTCGTGAGTGGAGTACCAATCTTTTTGTTCAGAAAGCTTTTTCATGCTTGCGCCTTTCGTTGAAGGATCAGAAACTATTGCAGGAAACTTCTTCATCAGCTTATGAACCAATTGTGACTAAGGGTGAAACAAGTGACTATTTCCGTCACGATATGCTCCATTTGCTGGCGAAACGTGCACTCTCTACTCTTTCAGACCTGCAAGGTCTTTTGAAGAATATTTATCCACAAACATTGTTGAAAACCGAAATAGCCTTTGCAAATACTGCATCATTCATTAAAGCTCAGATTCCTGCAGCAAGCGAATATGATGCTGTGGCCGAAAAATTGCATATCTATCAAAGCTTATTAAATTATTATCAGTCTGCAGGAAACAAAGATGCAGTGTTGCTTACAGATTTGGATCGGTTGGAATATACAAAATCTCAGTTTGCAAGTAAGAATGCTGATGAATGGGAAAAGATTCAAGAGAAGGAAATATCTGGTGATCCCTATATTTCAGCACTTGATCACTTAATTGCTCAGAATTCATCCAATGATGTTTGTGCGGAAGCCTATCTGGTAAAGGCTGATTACCTTTCCGAAAAGAAGAATCTGCCTCTGGCGTTGGATTTGTTGAATGAAGCAATCCGGAAATATCCCAAATATAAACGGATAAATGCGCTCAAGTCGCGAAAAGAAAATATATTGAATCCGTTTTTATCGGCAGAATCGTCTCAGATAGTTTATCCGGGCGAACAATTTAATCTCAAAATATCTCATAAGAATCTTAATGGATTTAGTGTTCATTTCTATAAAGTGAATCTTCCGGTTAATTCTCCTGAATTGAATAAGGAACTGGATAAAAAGTTTTATAATAAATATGCCAGACTATTATCTTCAGAACATTATTCATTAACCCGTCCTGCCAATTATCAACCGAAGGATTCCGTGTTTAAAGTAAAAGCTCCTTTGCTGGGACTATATGTGATGAAAATTGTTCCTGATGAGAATGAGAAGAATCCACAAAGCCGACTTCTGTATTCTTCAGCATTCAAGATTCTGACCAGAAGTCTGTCGCAAAATAAACTGCAGATTCTTACACTTGATGCGCAAAGCGGACACCCAATACCTGAAGCTTCAGTAAGTTTATATGTTTATAACAAAGGAGATCAGGAAGAAATTTTAAAGGTTCAGACCGATGCTGAGGGAAGTGTGGTAATAGACAAAATAAAGAACTTAAGCAGGCTTACTGCCACAAAGGAAAACGATGTTGCTTTGCCTTTACAGCACGTATACTTTTACCACAACTCTTTTGCTGAAACGAAGGAGGAGAGAGAAGTTCTTTCTTTGCTTACAGACCGTACGCTATATCGTCCGGGACAGACTGTATTTGTAAAAGGAATCGCATATCGTTCGGCTTCAGATACAGCCCATGTAGTAGCTAACAAAGAATATGCATTAAGATTGTATGATGCCAATAATAAGATGATTTCTGAGAAAAAATTGCAAACCAATGATTTTGGTTCGTTTACTACAGAATTCTTATTACCAGGCTCTACGTTAAATGGTCAGTTCCGGTTGGAAACAGATTTTGGAAGCACAGCTATTCGTGTGGAAGAGTATAAGCGACCTACATTTGAAATAACTTTCCAGCCTTTGGAAGGTAGTTATACTTTTAATGATTCTGTTACTGTAAAAGGCTCTGCAAAAACATTCTCTGGTGTGGCAGTTCAAGGCGCTTCAGTAAAATATAGCATAACCCGTGTTCAGCCTTACTGGTGGGAATGGCGTGAGGGACGTGAAACAACATTGACCTCCGGTGAAGCGATTCTTGATGAAAAAGGTGATTTTGTAATTCCTTTCCGTCTAATTCCTGATCTTAGCGATGACCTTGACGATTGTTACTATACCTATAAGGTTAAGGCTGAGCTTACTGATGCTGCGGGAGAAACACAAATGGCCGAAACATCTGTTTCTGTGGGTAGCACTTCACTGGTTCTTTCAACAGATATGGAAGATGAAATATGTAAAGACAAAGCTATCAGTGCTACGTTTAAAGCAGAAAATCTTAGTCAGAAACCTGTAAATGTTGAAGGCACCTATCAATTATTTACGAAAGGTAATAAGAAACCTGTGCTCGAAGGGAAATTTGTTTCAAATAAATTGCAGGAATTTGTAGAATGGAAAGAATTACCTTCCGGAGAATATAATCTTATTCTTTCGGCTTTGGATGAAAAAGGCAGAAAGGCTACTTCTGATAAACTATTGGTACTTTATTCTGTAAATGATAAACAATCGCCGGTTTCCAAACCTATGTGGTTTAAGAAGATGAGTGATACATTTGCCCCAGGAAAACCGGTTACAATTTTGCTTGGATCAAGAGAGAAAGATATACATGTGCTTTATGATATATTCGCAGGCGGTAAAAGGATAGAAAGTCGCCGACTTGCATTGTCTGATGCTGTACAACGATTTGATATTCCTTATAAAGATGAATATGAAGATGGTATTTATGTAAATTTCTGTTTTGTGAAGAATAATCTGGTTTATCAGCAGGGAGAGCAAATTAGAAAAGCTTTGCCGGATAAAAAACTGAATTTGAAATGGGATGTATTCCGTGATAAATTGAAACCGGGAGAAAAAGAGGAATGGAAGCTAACAATTAAAGATACAAAAGAAAAAGCTGCAGAGGCTGAATTTATGGCTGCAATGTATGATGCTTCATTAGATAAAATATGGAAAGGTTATCAAGGATTGAATGTGAACTTCGGAAGGAATATTCCTATGGTAAACTGGATTTATCCATATTCAGGTAACAATAGCTATTATTTTAATTTCCCTTCAAAATCATTGTATATTGGCGATAACTTCTCTTATGATAGATTGATGAGAACTTATATAGATGGATTTGGGAGATCAGATTTGAATGAAGTTGCCGTTATTGGATATGGTACTAAAACAAAGGGTATAAGAATACGTGGCGTATCGAAGGCTTTGACTGGTAGTGTAGCTGGACTTGATATTGCAGTTAAAAAAGAAGTAGTGATGACTTCTAGTCTTAAGTTTGTTCCACCAGTTATTAAAGAAGATTCTGAAGTAGTTGAGCTAGATAAAGCTCAGGATAAATCTGATGAAACATTAGATACAAATATCCCTGTTCGTGAAAACTTCAACGAAACGGCATTCTTTTATCCACAGCTTCGCACAAACGAAAAGGGAGAAATAAGTTTTTCTTTCACCATGCCCGAAAGTCTTACCCGCTGGACGTTTAAGGGTATTGCTCATACAAAAGATATGATGACAGGAACCATTGATGGTGAAACAGTAACGAGCAAAGATTTTATGCTGACTCCTAATATGCCACGTTTCGTTAGGGTGGGAGACAACAGTTCAATATCTGCCCGTATAATTAATGTTTCTCAGAAAGATGTGAAGGGAGAGGTAAAAATGCAATTGTTCGATCCGGCTACAGAGAAGGTAATCCTTACTAAGAAACAACTATTCTCGGTTAAGGCTGGTGAAACAGGTAGTGCTTCTTTTGAATTTACAGCCGATGCAAACTATTCTCTTCTGGGATGTCGCCTTGTTGCTGATGGTGGAGAGTTTAGTGATGGCGAGCAACACTTGCTTACTGTATTGAGCAATAAAGAACGGATCATTGAAACACTGGCAATGCCTATTCGTGGAAATCAGACTCGTGAATTCTCTATGAAGGAACTCTTCAATGGAAACTCGAAAACTGCAACCGATCGTAAGCTTACTGTCGAATTTACTGGTAATCCCGCCTGGTATGCCGTACAAAGTTTGCCTAGTTTGTCTAATCCAACCAATGAAAGTGCTATATCATGGGCAACTGCTTTTTATGCTAATTCATTGGCCGCATCTATCATAAATTCACAACCTCGCATTAAAGCAATATTTGATCAATGGAAAGCGGAGGGTGGAACTAAAGAAACTTTATGGAGCAATCTGCAAAAGAATCAAGATGTGAAGAATATCTTGCTCGAAGAATCTCCCTGGTTGATGGAGGCAAAGAATGAAGCCGAACAAAAACAGCGGGTAGCTTTGCTTTTCGATTTGAATACTATTCAATATAACAACACTCAGGCATTAGCCAAATTGAAAGAATTGCAACTAAACAGTGGAGCCTGGAGCTGGTACAAAGGAATGACCGGAAGTCGTTACATTACTCAATTTGTATTGGAAACAATGGGACGGTTAAGCAAACTGACCGGTGAACCGTTGAGCGGTGATGCATTGGAAATGCAGCAAGCTGCTTTCAATTATCTACATGCTGAGATGCTTCAGAAATACAACGATATAAGGAAAGATGAGAAGAAGTACGGACCTACTTTAGGATTGGATGATGAATCATTGCACTATCTTTACTTATGTGCTCTGACAGGAGAGAAGATTCCTTTGTCAAATAAATATGCTTATGCTTTTTATCTGAGCAAGGTACATCAGACATTAACCAATCAAACTTTAATGGGAAAAGCTCTTTCTGCTATTGTTCTGGAAAAAGCCGGAAAAACTGTTGAGGCTAAAGAATTCATAAATTCAATGAAAGAGTATGCTGTAAAGACTGACGAGATGGGAATGTTTTATGCATCCAGCGTAAATCCGTACTCTTGGTATGGTAACAAGATGAAGATGCAGACTGCCGTAATGGAAGCCTTTGATGAAGTGGCAAAAGATAATGCTACCGTTGAAGAAATGAAGATGTGGCTATTGAAGCAGAAGCAAGCACAATCATGGGATTCTCCGGTTGCTACGGTTAATGCGATTTATGCTTTGCTGAATCGTGGAAGTCATCTTCTGGATAACCCTGGTGATGTGAAAATCTCCTTTGGAAAACAAGCTTTTGGAACTAATCCGGTTAAAACTCCTAATCCAACATTGGGATATATAAAGAAATCGTTCGAGGATTCAGCTACTACATCTAATCTGGGACAAATTAAAGTTGAAAAACGAGATGCCGGTATTGCCTGGGGAGCTGTTTATGCTGAATACATGGAAGATGTTGACAACTTAAAGCAACAAGGAAAAGAACTAAGTGTTTCTAAGGCTTTATATGTAGAACAGTTAGTGAATGGAGTGAAAGAACTGAAACCTTTAAAGGATAATAATAGCCTGAAAGTAGGAGATAAGGTAGTTGCCCGCATCATTATCAAGGTAGATCGTGACATGGACTTTGTACAATTGAAAGATCAGCGTGCTGCTTGTTTCGAACCTCTGGAATCTCTCTCAGGTTATCGTTGGGGAGCAGGAACAGGATATTATGTGGCTGTGAAAGATGCTTCTACTAATTTCTTCTTTGATTCATTAACAAAGGGTACTTATGTATTGGAACATTCGTTCTTTGTAGCCAGATCGGGAAATTATTCATCTGGAATAGCCACTTTACAATCGGCTTATGCACCAGAGTTTGCTTCTCATTCTTCCTCACTACGTGTGGTTGTAAAATGATGCAATGTTTTTTAGCAGAATGAATTCTTGTATGTGAAGGAAAAAACCTAAATTTGTCAGCAAAAGTTCGAACACAAATAAAAAGATATACATGAAACGTTTCCTTTTGCTCACATATTCTCTGTTTTTTCTTTCACTTACAGTTTGGTCGCAGGCACGTATTTCTACTAATGTAGATGTTTACGACTTTGGAATAATACCCAGAAATAAACCGGTAACGAAAGGCTTTACAGTTACCAATACAGGAAATAAGCCGTTGGTTATATCAGATGTTACGGCATCTTGTGCTTGTACGGCTACGGGCTGGACAAAGCACCCGATAGCTCCGGGAGATACGGGAACGGTTAGTGCTACATTTGACGCCAAAGCGATGGGACGTTTTTATAAAACAATAAATATCTATAGTAGTGCTGCCAATAGTGTGAAGTATATCGCAATTAAGGGAGAAGTTGCTATTGATGTTGTAAACTATAAAAAGGAACTGACCTTCGAGATAGGACCAATGCGTTTGGATAAAAAGTATATTGAGTTTCCTCCTGCAAATAGTGGTGAAATGCCTACTGCAGAAATTCAGGTGGCAAACACTTCTGATAAATCAATAGAAGTAACTCTTATGCATTTGCCTCCATATCTGAATGCTGAGGCTAAACCGAAAGTTCTCTATAGAGGAAGAAAAGGTAAAATTACTCTGACACTCGATACTAAATTACTGAAAGAACTGGGATTAACCCAAACTCCAATTTATTTGGCACGCTATGCCGGAGATAAGGTCAGTCCTGATAATGAAATTGATGTTTCGGCTATATTACTTCCTGGATTTTCGGGTATGACTGCTTTCCAGAGTGATAATGCTCCAAAGATTAAGTTGTCTTCTACTAATCTGAATATGGGTGAATTGCTTCCAAAAGGAAAAGCATCACAAACTATTCTTATTACAAATACCGGAAAATCCCGCCTTGAAATAAAGAAGCTTCAAGTCTTTAATTCTGCAGTGGGTGTTGGCTTGAGTAAGAAGTCTATTTTACCGGGACAATCAACTAAACTGAAGGTGGACTTAAGTGCCAAATGGCTAAAGAAAACTAAAGGGGAAACTAAGGTGCTGATGATTACTAACGATCCTGCTAATCCGATGGTAATGATTAACCTTAAAGTGAAAATAAAAGAGGAGGCTAAATAATGGAGCATCACGAGAATTGTGAAGATTACAAAGGGCTAACTGTAAATAAGGGTATTGAACAACCTTCTTCTATTAATCCTTACCTGAAGTTGCGTCGCATACCAAAAAAACGTAGATTATCGGTAGCTGAATATGTTGAAGGTATTGTAAAAGGTGATGTGACAATTCTTAGTCAGGCAGTAACGTTGGTTGAAAGTGTTCGTCACGAGCATCAGGCTATTGCACAAGAAGTTATTGAAAAGTGCTTACCCTATTCCGGCAATTCCATTCGTATAGGAATCAGCGGTGTTCCCGGTGCAGGAAAAAGTACATCGATAGATGTGTTCGGTTTGCATGTTCTCGAAGAAGGAGGTAAACTGGCTGTTCTTGCAATTGACCCTAGCAGCGAACGTTCAAAGGGAAGTATCCTGGGAGATAAGACCCGCATGGAACGCTTGTCGGTTCATCCTAAATCCTTTATTCGTCCTAGTCCGGCTGCAGGTTCACTTGGTGGCGTAGCAAGAAAAACCAGAGAAACAATTATTCTTTGCGAAGCAGCAGGATTTGATAAGATATTTGTTGAAACGGTTGGAGTGGGGCAGAGCGAAACGGCTGTTCACTCAATGGTAGATTTCTTTTTACTTATCCAACTAGCTGGTACCGGAGATGAACTTCAGGGTATTAAAAGAGGAATTATGGAAATGGCTGACGGTATAGTTATTAACAAGGCTGATGGAAGTAATATTGAGAAAGCTAAACTAGCCCAGACACAATTTCGTAATGCTCTACATCTTTTCCCTGCAGCAGAGTCTGGTTGGGCACCTCAGGTATTAACCTATTCTGGCTTTTACAATATTGGCGTAAAAGAGATCTGGGATATGATTTACGAATACATGGATTTCGTGAAAGCAAACGAATATTTTACTTATCGCCGTAACGAGCAATCTAAATATTGGATGTATGAATCAATTAATGAGCAGTTGCGTGATAATTTCTATCATAATCCGGTAATTAAAGAGATGCTTCGAGAGAAAGAACATCAGGTGCTGAATGCAGACTTGACCTCCTTTGTAGCAGCAAAGAAACTACTTGATGCTTATTTCAAGGAATTGAAAAAATAGAAAATACAGGGAATAGGTAGAAGCTATGATTTCAAGTTATATATACGACTATCTTTGTTTGATTGAGTCTCGGTAATATTTTATAGAGTAGAAGATGAGAGAATCTCTTCACCTCCTGTTTCTATTGGAAAATAAATTATTTGAGAAACGGTAAAAGATAGAAACCCTAATAGAAAGGCATAAAAATGGGGTTGTTCCAATTTTATTTTTGGACAACCCCATTTATTATTTAGTAGAAAATACTCTCTTAATTAAAAATTAGATAGACAATGTGCGAAGCACATTTACTAATTCTTTTTTGATAGGCTTATCATTTTTGATTGCTTTAGTGAAAGGTACATAAACAATCTCATCGTTTTCAATACCAATCATCACATTGCGTTGTCCTTCCTGAATTGCATCTATACTTGCTGCTCCCAGACGACTTGCTAAAATACGGTCGTTTGCTGTTGGGCTACCACCGCGTTGTAAGTGACCTAGAATTGTTACACGAACATCATATTGAGGATATTCATTCTTCACACGTTCAGCATAGTGCATTGCTCCTCCAGTGATTTCACTTTCTGCAACAATAACAATACTACTGTTTTTAGATTTTCTATATCCACTCTTGATGAATTCTTCCAACTGGTCAACTTCTGTACTGAATTCAGGGATAATAGCAGCTTCAGCTCCGGATGCAATTGCACCATTCAAAGCAAGGAAACCAGCATCACGTCCCATAACCTCAACGAAGAAAAGTCTTTCGTGTGATGTTGCTGTATCTCTGATTTTATCAACAGCATCAAGGATAGTGTTTAATGCAGTATCGTAACCAATTGTAGTATCAGTTCCGTATAAGTCGTTATCAATTGTTCCCGGAATTCCGATACAAGGAACATCATATTCCTGAGCGAAAATACGAGCTCCTGTTAATGAACCGTCGCCGCCGATAACTACTAAAGCATCTATACCTTCTTTTACCATTGTTTCATGAGCAATTTGTCTTCCTTCAACAGTCATGAACTCTTTACAGCGAGCTGTTTTAAGAATAGTTCCTCCTAATTGAATGATATTACTGACATTCTGACTCTTGAATTCTTGAATCTCACCTGTTACCAGACCTTTATATCCTCGATAAATACCTTTAACTTGTAGTCCATTGTATATTGCAGCGCGAGTTACTGCGCGAATTGCCGCGTTCATACCTGGAGCATCACCTCCGGAAGTTAGAATTCCAACACATTTTACCGTACTCATACCTTAATGTTTTAAATTGTCGTTGCAAAGTTAAAAAAAACCATGATTAATAAGCTTGTATTACCTTTAATTTATCTAAATATCACAATTTAACGGATATTGCTATCTTATAATTATTTGGTTGATATACGCCTGCACTTCTTCCATTAACCATTTAGGAGTAGAAGTAGCTCCGCAAATGCCTATGGACTGCACCCCTTGTAGTAGTTGCGGATCTATTTCATCCGGACTATCAATAAGATGAGAATTTGGATTCACTTTAAAGCACTCGTTAAAGAGTACTTTCCCATTAGAACTCTTTTTCCCGCAAACAAAGAATATGAGATCATGTGATGCGGCAAATGTCCTGATGTGAGGCATACGATTAGCCACTTGCCGGCAAATGGTATCATAGAACTCAAATGAGGCTTCAGGAGAAATATGTTCTTTTATGTATTCCACTATTTTCTCAAATTCATCCAGTGATTTTGTTGTCTGAGAATAAAGGCGGATGTTTTTGCTAAAATCCAGCTTTTTAACTTCTTCAAGCTTCTCTATAACAATGGCTTCTCCCGAAGTTTGCCCAACTAATCCCAAAACTTCTGCGTGGCCATTTTTGCCATAAATTACAATCTGATTGTTTGTGCTTTCCTGGGTCCCGTATTGTTGCTTGATTCTTTGCTGTAATTTCAGCACCACGGGACAGGTAGCATCAATAATCTCAATATTGTTTTCTTTTGCTATGGAATAAGTCTCGGGAGGTTCACCATGAGCTCTTAACAGAACCTTTGCATTATGAAGTTCTTTAAATTCGTCATGGTTAATAGTGATCAGCCCCATTTCTTTGAGTCGCTCCACTTCTTTACTATTGTGGACAATATCCCCCAAACAGTAGAGTGTTTCTCCTTTTGTAAGCTCTTCCTCTGCTTTCTTTATTGCAGTAACTACTCCAAAGCAGAAGCCGGAACCTTTGTCTATTTCTACCTTGATCATATAATTAATTTTGTTGAGTTGCTTTTTCGAATTGCTTTAGTAACCATTCTTTCTGTTCTTCAATAGTCAGAAGACTATTATCCAGTAAGAGTGCATCTTTAGCTCTTTTCAGAGGACTAACTTTTCTGTTTTGGTCAATATAATCTCTTTCCTTTACGTTTTGCAGAATCTCTTCGAATTTAACTTCCTGCCCTTTAGCCTGTAATTCGTCATAACGGCGAAGTGCGCGTATATCTGGCGAAGCTGTAACATATATTTTTAATTCAGCTTCAGGAAATACAGTTGTTCCTATATCACGCCCATCCATTACAATTCCTTTTTCTTTGCCCATTTCCTGTTGCAATGATACTAATGCCGAACGCACAAAACCAATAGCACTTACAGGGCTAACTTTTGAAGAAACTTCCATCGTGCGGATTGCATCTTCTACATCTTCTCCGTTCAGGTAAGTTCTGGGAAGCTGTGTTTTTTCATCAAGTTTAAATGTGATGTGAATATCCTTAATATGACGTTCCAGCTCCGGAATATTTATTTCATCACCTGAGAACAATCCATTTTTAATGCAATAAAGAGTGACTGCACGATACATTGCACCGCTGTCAATATAGATATAACCAATTTCTTTGGCCAAGTCTTTTGCCATTGTGCTTTTTCCGCAAGAAGAGAAACCATCAATTGCTATTGTAATTTTTTTCATTTGTATTTCTATGTTTTATAATGTCATTGCAAAATTAAATAAAAGAGAAGAACTTGATGTATGATATTTAGCATACGAAGCTCCTATTTTTAGTTTTTTAATTTGTATGCCTGCTCCTAAAGCCATGCCCGACCATCCGCTGGAACCATTAATTTTCATATCACTGGCCCGTTTACAGTTGTATCCCCAGGAGATATAGGTTGTTTGTGTGGGCAGAAAATCAAGCCCAAAGATAAAATGGTTTAGGAAGGTTTTGCTAAACTTCTCTTTCACTTCACTGCCCGAATAATCAGATGAAGAATCCCAATCTGTAAGGTTATGCATTGTAACAGATATGCGAAAAGGAGCATGAGAAAGCTTTTTACTGATTCCTACCAATAAATCTACAGGTAAATTTTCGTGTACTTCATCAAAAGCTTTTATTTGTCCACCTAAATTCCTAGCAAGAATAGAGGCCGAGTAGCCAGAATACTCATTGTAATAGTTTAATCCTAAGTCTACACCTATGGCAAAGGATGAATATTTTTCATAAGTGGAATAAATCATTTTAGTAGAAACACCACCACTCCAATAGTCTGTCAAGTCATAAGAATATATTCCGGTAAAAGCCATATCTTTTGCCGAGAAGGTTCCTAGTTCAACATCTTCATCAGTTGTTTCTTTAAAGTTTCCGTAGTTTACATATTGAGCCGCAACTGCCCAGGTTGACCGTTCGCCCAATGTCCTTGAAAACGTAGCACTTCCAACTCCAACTCCATCAATGTAATTCATGTAGTTTAAATTAAGAGTTTTATCAGTGACGCAAGATAATAACGCAGGGTTGTGAATTGCCATTGTAATATCATCTTCAATAATGGAAATATTGTCACCTCCCAATGCAGATGCATGCGAAGAAAAAGGTAATTCCAAAAATTTAAATACACTCCCTCCGCTTTGAGCCTTTACAGCTAAAGACGAAAATATCAGCAGTATAATAAGAAGGCGATGTCTCATCAATTGTTATAAATTGCTGCCAAATATACATCATTTTTAAGAACCGGTAAATTAAATTCTCGTGAATATTCTGACAGCCTGTTTTGTTTTATTTTTTAATAACGTGAAAACAACTGTTTTAGGGTGCTATAAGGATTAAAAAAAACAAAAAAGGAATACAGCATCAGGAAAAAGTATATATATAGAAAGATAAATCTTAAAAAATAATGCTATTTTTGCCAAACTGGGAGTATTTAAAACAGGAGATATTTGTATGGAAGTGAAGAAAATGCCTAAATTAGATTTAGAAAGGAAGAAACCTATAGGCTTCCTTATAGGTCTTGCTATTGCATTAATTCTTCTTTTGGGAGCTTTTCAGATGAGAATTCCCCAAATTATAACTGATGATAGAATTGCAGCTGTAGCTGTAGAAGAAGAGATTGTTCCTATAACAGTGCAGGAAGAAAAGCACGTGTCTTTGCAATCTAAAATAGGAAAGGCGGATTTACCTTTGCCTTCAACGGATAATTATGCTCAGCAAGTTGAAGAAATGGATAATTCTTATACAGAAGAACCGCGTACGGTTATTATAACAAGTCATTACTCTGTTCAGTTTACACAACAACAACAGCCTGATGAACTTGAAAGTGAAGAATCTATTCGATTTACAGAATATCAGCCGGAGTTTCCAGGTGGGCAAGCTGCATTGCTTGATTTCTTAAGACGGAATGTTCATTATCCGGCTGCTGCCCAGGAAAGTGGAATTCAGGGACGAGTAATTGTTCAATTTGTTGTCAATAGAGACGGTATGGTTACAAATCCGGTTGTTTTGCGTAGTGTTAATTCTCTGTTGGACAGAGAAGCGATCCGTGTTGTTTCATCTATGCCACGATGGCGGCCCGGAATGCAAGGAGGAAGAACTGTACGAGCAACCTATGCTGTTCCTGTCACCTTTAAACTGAAATAATAATAGGATATTACATCCTTAATCTGAAAAAAATAATGTATACACAAACAACAGCACTTAGTTTAGTTAATCAATATATTTCAGAATTATCATATACACATGCTCCTAAAAGCCTTTATGATCCGGTGGAATATGTACTCTCTTTAGGAGGTAAACGTATCCGTCCGGTTTTAATGTTGATGGCTTATAACATGTACAAGGAAAATGTTGCAGAGATATTATCACCGGCCGTAGGTCTGGAAATCTATCACAATTTCACTTTGCTTCACGATGATTTGATGGACAAAGCAGATATGCGAAGAAATAAGCCAACTGTGCATAAGGTGTGGGATGATAATACAGCAATCCTTTCGGGTGATGCAATGTTGGTATTGGCATACCGCTATGTTTCTGATTGCTCATCTTGCAATCTGAAGAATGTATTAGATACTTTTACACAAGCCGCACTTGAAGTATGTGAAGGTCAGCAATATGATATGGACTTCGAGCACAGAAATGATGTGAGAGAAGAAGAATATATTGAAATGATTCGCTTAAAAACTTCTGTATTGCTTGCTGCAGCTCTTAAAATGGGAGCGCAACTTGCCGGAGCATCTGCAGAAGATGCGCAGAATCTTTATGATTTTGGTGTAAATATAGGAATTGCATTCCAGCTCAAGGATGATTTGCTGGATGTTTATGGCGATCCGAAAGTTTTCGGAAAGAATATAGGTGGAGATATTCTTTGTAACAAAAAGACATATATGCTGATAAAAGCATTAGAAGGAGCTGATGAAAATCAGGCTGTTGCCTTGCAAAGCTGGTTGGATAAAGATAGTTATGAGCCGAAAGAGAAGATTGAAGCCGTAACTGCATTATATAACCAAATAGGGGTGAAGCTGATGTGTGAGAATAAAATGAAAGAATATTATGCCAAAGGAATAGAAAGCCTTGCTCGTGTTAATGAATCAGACGAGAAAAAGAAGGAACTAAAATCTGTGGCCGAACATTTAATGTACAGAGAAATGTAAACACGACCTATTTATTCTCATACTATGCCTTACAGAAGATTACCAAACACAGACCAAGCACGAATTAATGCATTAAAGAACGCTGTTGAAAACGGACACTCTTTTAGTTCTTATAATGATCAGATTATTTCTACCAAAACACTGATTGAGGCAGAAAACTTCCTGATTCGTTTTGAACAGGCGCATGATTATTATAAACAGTGTTATAATAATCAGGTTACTTCCAGTAGGAAGTTTCAGTCGAGTGCTAAAATAGCCCGACTTTATATTTCTCACTTTATACAAGTGTTGAATCTTGCTGTAATCCGTTCTGAGATAAAACCGGAACTTAAAAATCTTTATGGATTGGAGCCTGATAATTATTCTGTTCCCGATTTGACTAACGACTCCGCTGTAATAGAATGGGGAGATAAGATTATTAAAGGAGAAAAAGAAAGAACTCGTCGTGGAGGTTCTCCCATTTATAATCCTACTATTGCTAAGGTTTGTGTGCATTATGAAATCTTTAAAGATGGTTATGAACAACAGAAGAATCTGCAGTGGCAGACTTCCAGAAGCCTTGAGTTGTTGTCCTCTCTACGTAGTAAGGCAGATGAGATTATATTGGATATCTGGAATCAGGTTGAAAAATATTTTGAGAACTTATCCGGAACAGAACGTTTAGATACATGCCGTAAATACGGCGTGATTTTTTATTATCGAACAGGCGAAAAGAAGCCTCAATAAAAGTTTAAATGAATTTTATAGATACACATTCGCATCTTTTTTTAGAAGAATTTGCCGAAGATCTCCCGCTTGTTATGCAACGAGCCAAATCAGCCGGCGTAAGCCGCATTTATATGCCCAATATAGATTGTTCAACTATTAAACCGTTATTAGATACGGTTGCACAATATCCTGATTATTGTTTTCCGATGATCGGTCTTCATCCAACGTCTGTTAATGCCGATTTCAGAGAAGAGCTGAAGGTGATGAAAGAAATGCTTGACCAATCTCATCCTTTTGTTGCAATAGGAGAGGTGGGGATGGATTTGTATTGGGACAGAACCTTTATTAACGAACAGTTTGAAGCGTTCGAAACACAGATTCAATGGTCGGCCGAATATCAGTTACCCTTAGTTATTCACAGCCGCGACTCTTTCGAAGAGGTTTATCAGGTTATTAAGCGAAACGAACATAAAAATCTGAAAGGAATATTTCATAGCTTCACAGGAACGGTGGAAGAAGCCGAACGACTTTTGCAATTCGACGGTTTTTATCTGGGCATTAACGGAGTGGTGACTTTTAAGAAATCAACACTTCCCGAAGTATTGAAAAGTGTTCCTTTAGAGAGAATAGTTTTGGAAACAGATTCCCCCTATCTTACTCCGGCACCTAATCGTGGAAAAAGAAATGAAAGTGCCAATGTGAAAGATACTCTCCTAAAATTGGCCGCAATTTACCAATGTTCACCTGAAAATGTTGCCGAAACAACAACAATGAATGCTTTAAAGATATTTAGTTAGAAACTTTTCGGTCCTAATTAGGTAGAAAAACAAAAAATAACTTATCTTTGTATCCGCAATCACACAAAAGGAGAGATGCTCGAGTGGTTGAAGAGGCACGCCTGGAAAGCGTGTAAACCTCTAAAGGGTTTCGCGAGTTCGAATCTCGCTCTCTCCGCTGATAGTCAGGTAGTTACATTGATTTGTGACTGCCTTTTTTTACGTCCTTTTTGGAGGCTGGTTTGCATGAAATTACCTTGAAAGTTAAACCAAGAGTTAAACCAGAAAAGACATGAATGCAACTGTAAATGTAGTCTGTTACAAGTCAAAGGTACTCTCAAATGGCGAACATCCTTTAATGTTACGCATCTGTAAAGATGGGAAAAAGAAATACCAGAGTCTAAAGTTATCCATTAGTTCTAAATATTGGGACTTTGATAAGGAGAAGCCAAAACGGAATTGTCCTAATAGAGATTTCATAGAAGGAATTATTAGTGCCAGTCTTGATAAGTTTCGTAAGCAAATAATTGAACTTAAGGTTGAAGGAAAAGATTATTCTGCACAGTCCTTAGTAAATGGATATAATGGAAACGTTATATCAAGGACTGTAGGTGATTTCTACAAAAAGCTGCTTGAAGATATGGAGCAGTCAGGTAAATGTGGTAATAGGCGGATATGCGAAAGTTCTTATAATTCATTAAAAGCATTTACTAGTAATAAGATGGATTTCTTATTCTCAGAGATAGATGTTTTATGGCTAAATAATTATGAGCAATGGCTAATAAAGCGAGGGAACAAGGGAACTACTATAAGCATTCAATTTCGTACCTTACGTGCAGTCTACAACAAGGCTATAGTAGAGAAATGTGTAGCCAAAAGTTATTATCCTTTTGACGAGTTCAAAATTAGCAAGTTTGATACTACTACCCAAAAACGTGCAATAAGTAAAGAAGATGTAGCCAAAATTATGTCTGTAAACTTGTCAGATTCCAGACAGAAATTTGCAAGAGATGTTTTTGTGTTTAGTTATTTGTGTGGGGGAATTAATTTTGTTGATATTGCTAATCTTAAAGCAAGCAATATAATTGATGGCAGATGTTCATATATAAGGCATAAGACCAATAAACCGATGAGTGTAGACCTGTTGCCAGAAGCTCAAAAAATTATTGAACGTTATTCCCAGATTCGCACAGATAATTATTTGTTCCCCATTCTAGAAATAAGCGTTCATAAGACAGAAAAGCAAAAGCAAGTAAGAATACACAATCTGCTTTATCAGGTAGATAAGCAGCTTAAGAATGTTGCTAAACTTGCAAATGTTAATACTCATCTTACTACCTATGTTGCAAGACATTCATTTGCCACAGTACTTAAACGATCTGGAGTTTCAACATCAATTATTAGTGAATCATTGGGGCATAGTTCAGAGAAAATAACACAGATTTATTTGGATAGCTTTGACAACTCACAAATGAAAGATGCAATGAAAAATTTGCTTTAAGCCCTGAATAATCCTTCTCCTAATAAAGGAGTGGGATTATTGTTGTACTTTTGCAAATAACCAATTTAATTTATAATATGCCAGTTGATAAGTTCACAGATTTAGAAACATATTATCCAGATGTTAGTGAAGAAGATGATATATTGGATTATATTTGGAGCCTAGCCTTATTATTATTACCAGTAGTAGAAGAATACTCAGAATATACCGTATGTGGAAGCTTAGCTATAAGTAAATTTAAAAGAAGATATAATGATGGGCTAATAGATATGCCTTTAACTTATGATGCTTATAAAGCGAACAATGATATTCAAACAACTATCATAGGTTTAGGAATAGACCCCGATAAATTCTGGTACGCTTTACTATTCATTAAGGACTACACAGATGGAGAATGTTTGCATGAATTTGGAAGAGGAGATGCTCCAATTACTGAATTAAACAAATTTAGCGAGACTATATCAAATTATGAAATAACAGAGTGCAACCCTTTAATTGAAAAGGTTCATTTTTCAAAAGAGATTAAGCTATCAATTATAGTTGATGGAAAAACTGAAATTACAATAGAGTCTCCTAACACTATTAAACACATACAGTCATTATGTTGTAATAGCTTAGCACAATTGAATACAATGAAAGAAAAAGAAATTGATGCTATGACTATTATCCCCCGATATAGAATAACAGCATCTCCTAAAAAAAGCATTCCCATTTTCACAAACACATTTAAGCTTCTATTTGATGAATTAAATCTAAATAAAGGAAAGAGAGGGAATTCTAAGGTTTCCTATAACAAATCATTTCTGATTTCACAACTTATATTCCTCACTGGAATATCCAAAGAAGAAAACTATTATGTCGACAAAGTTTATCTTAAAGATCGTTTAAGTAAAGTGAAAAAGGTAGTAGCGACAGGTGCAGTCAATAAGATATATGAATAATCACAATTCAGGCCAAAATACCATCTCCAAAACTTGTCGCATTCTTTTTTTTTCGTAATTTTTCTCCATCTTCCAACCTCAAGATACTGCAAATTAAGCAATTAAGTAAAGGGGGTAAATTCCCATAGCAATTTTACCCCCTATTAAGCTCATTCAAATCCTATAGCTTTGCAACACAATCAGAAACGATAAGGCGCCAAGTTGATGATTGCATAATTCAATGTTAAACATCAAAACAAAAAATCTTATGTTTCAAGAATCAGAGGGCACAAGCCCAGTCGTAAACAAAAACACTGTAGACAGAGTCTTTATTGAACGGTTTATTAAAGCCATGATAAGACTTCCGAAAGAAGTCCGTCTTCGTTTTAAAAGCGTCAACAAACTACCATCCATCAAAGTAACGATAATTTATAATAATATAATTAGAGAGGAGTTGAGCAGTCTTGCAAACGAATCACTAATTAATGCAATTATCAAAGCAATGGGAAGCAGTCTAAAATCTATTCAGGAGTTAAAGAGTGAAGATGAATTAACTGTAGAAGAAATAAGCACAGATAATTTTGAACAGGAGATGTTTGAACGCTTCATTAAGTCAAATCATCGTTTGGCTATCGGAGAAGATTTTATTTCTCCTAAAGGAGACAGATTTCTTCATGCAGTACTTTCAATTGGTTACAAACGTGACATCCATTTTTATCTCAAAAGAGATGAATCTATTGAAAAGTCACTCAATGAGTTAATGACTGCATAAGTAGCCCAAATCTTATCAGGAGGGAGGATAAAACCTCTCTCCTTCTAAAAGAGCAAGACACAATGAATATTATATTACCACCCGCATACAATAATGAATCTGCCCATCAACTGGTAAAGCAATTAATGGAACAGAAAAGAAATATGTCAATCAGACTAGACAATGAACCTAATGCATGGATAAGTACTCCTAATATTACAGGACTAAGATACCAACTCAACGAAGAATCATGGAAATGGTTGATAAATTATCTAAGTACAGGAGAATCAGATGATTTCGGAGTTTTTCCATCCCAATTGAAGCTACTACCCGATTTCCAATTAACAGTTCTAGAAGAGCTTATTGAAAAAAAATACAGAGTACAGAAAGTGCCATTCCTAAGAGAAGCATCCCCTTATATAAATCTTATTGCCTCGTTTAAATATGGAAAGATTTACTTTCGAATAAATAGAAGTGATACATTCATGAATTACCTTAACTCGCATAGCATATGCCAATTATAAGAGAGAACCAATATCTAGACAAAGTCATGCCTCAGATTGAGAGTAATACCAATCTAGCTAAAAAATTTCCTGGAATTGGAGCTACTTATCTGGAGATCAAATCAAAAAGAAATTCCTTATTAATTGAGCCAAATGTTCCTGTTATTCAAGGGAAGTGTGAGAAACATAAAAAGGAGTTCAATCTATTTGGAGTGTACGAAGGAGTAAGCGTTAACAAAATCATTCAATACCTAAAAGAACCTCACGAATTTCATAAAGTAATGACCACTCCCGAAAGTTTTCATAAGGTAAAGTTAGCTGCTCAACAAATAGGCATGGATATATATTCCTATTTTTTTTGCCTAATAGACGAATCACATCTTCTAGTAAAGGATGTTGATTACAGGGAAGATATCATTTTACCTATAAATGACTTTTTTAGGTTTAAGCAAAAAGCTCTTATTTCTGCAACCCCGATTGAGTTTTCAGACCCTAGATTCATTGAACAAGGTTTTCAAACCGTTTGTGTAGATGCTGACTTTGATTACAGGAAAAAGATTACTACCGTACATACAAACAATACATTCCAGATAATTGATTCTTACTTAAAAGAGCACAATGCTCCCATTTGCTTTTTTGCGAATCTAGTAGATTATAACTATTCATTAATAAAGCAACTCAGAAAGGAAGATGAATCAGCAATATTCTGTGCCCCCAAGAGCAAAATGAAGTTAAGAAACGAATTAAAATTTGCAAACGCATATAGCGAATGGAAAGCTTCCCGAATGAAGAAGTACAATTTCTTTACAGGTAGATTCTTTAATGCTTTTGATTTAGAGTTGGATTACAAACCACACGTAATTATGATTACGGATTTAAAGGTTTCGGCATATACTATGCTCGACATTAATACAGATTGCGTCCAGATTGCAGGTCGATTTAGAAACGGCTCTGACTCGTTAACCCATATTTATACAACAGATAAGAATTTACCAACACCGAGTAAAGATGAAATCAAAACAAGTCTAGGAGCGCATGAACATGCCTACAAAACAATCCATACTTTATATGATAGTGCATCTTCCAAGATGGAGCAGAAAGCCTTTGGAGAAGCCATGCGTTCATTACCATATAATAAGTTGCTTAATCCAGATGGAAACAAAAACTATTTTGCAATAGATAACTATATCAATGACAAACTGGTCAGAGCAAGTTACAATGATAGTAATAGTATTGAAGAATTATATTACAGCAACAATATGTTCATACCTTCTTGCAGAGGACTTATTTATCCTTATGAGATTGAGCATCTAAAATTGGTTTCTTCTAAGATAACGACAAAAGAAAAACGGATCAAAATAGTTAGCATCTTATCCGAAATAGTAGAACCATTAACTGAATACGATATGGACTTCATCAATGAAATAAGGAAGATTGACCCTATACTGGTTGAAGCTTATGAGGAACTTGGAATAGAAGCTATTAAGGAGGCGAATTATTCAGAGAAGCAAATGAAGGAGGCTCTTATTATTAAACAAATGAAATGCAATTCTACTGTTCAATTAATCAAAAACAGTTTCAGAACAGGATATAAATACAAGTGTTCAGACATTGTGTTTGAATTCAACAGAATCTTTGAAATACTGAAAATTCACCCTAATAAACCTATCCGTGGCGAAACTATAAAACGCTATTTTGATGCAGACCCTTGCCGAATCGGGAAAAAGAGAGAACGTGGTTATTTACTGAATGCTCCATTACTATAAATTACGGTAGGACAAATCTATATAATGGTTAGCTGTTTTAAACCCCAATTAGAGTTTGTCCTACTATTGCAGAGAAAATGAACAGTAATAAAGCAACTAAAAACTGATTTCTAACCAACTACTAATGAATGAAATGAAAATAGATCAAAAATATCTGCAAAACAGAGCAAGTAAAAGGAAAGATAATGCGACTATCAATAAGTCAATACTGGAAAAGAGAATTAATCCACCTAACTTATATCGGTTCTTTTGTTTATCCTTATACAGAAATGATTACTACAATGTTAGACTAAGAATTAAGGACATTGCTAAAGTTACAGGAGAAAAAGTCACCGCGCTTAAAAACTTCAATAGAGACATGGAGACTGTGTTAGAAAAAAAAAGATATTATGTCAAGTCTAATAAACCTTACGTTGAACTTTCACCGAGAACTATTTATAAAATACCTGTCAAAGACTACAAAGGATATATAACACTTTCTAACCAATTTACCAAGGTAGACTTAAATGTGAAGACTAAAGGATATTACATAATGCTATTATTAATTGCTGAGAACAACGTTATTTCTCTTAATAGTAAAGGAATAGCGGATAAGTTAGGAATGAATAAAAGTACTGTAGCAAAATATAATCTGGAATTATATAATACGGGATTATTAAGAATATTTTCTAACAAATTAGAACTTACTCCTCATGGATTGCTATTAGACAATAGTGCCTCAAAACAAAGAATAGAATGGAATAAAGCAACAGGAAATCCACTACCTAATATTATTCTCAAGTTCGAAAAATAAGTGAGGAGGTTATTTCGTACCATTTAATAGTTAATTAATAAACAGTACAAATAATTCTCAATCAGACATAATCGGAGTTAAGAGTAGCTTAAAGTCTACTTTTTTACAAGAAAGAAAAATCGAGAACGTAAATAGGTACTTATACTACTAGCATATAAAGTAAGCGTAAGAATTGCAACAGATATCCGAATTTACGCTTTACATTAAGCATTAAGCTTCGTCCTTCTAAAAGGTCTGGAGCTTTTTCTATGCTCTTATAAGTTTACCACATTACAAGGACTAGGATTGTTTAGTAGTTCTACTAAATGACATTATCATTAGTAGCCAGTCAGTTTTACATTGCGATTGATATCTTTATCAGCATTGTAGAATACCCTATCAGCATTGATAAATTCAACATTCCTTTCAACACAAACCTTACGTAGTTCTTTTAAATAAGCTAGATACAATTCCTTCTGTTCGTCTATCTTCTTTGAACTAGTAAGTTTAGTAAAGCTATCAATACCTAAGATTCTACACACCCTCTGGTCTATGATCTGATAAATATTAGGATTCTTGAAACGGAGAATTGTAGAAGCCATAGCTAACCGAATACCATCCGTTCTAAGTAACCCATCCAAAATCTCAGATGTCAAATCCTTATTCAGTTCTAAATCTGTAGGTTTGATCTGATTAATCTTATCCAGAGTTTCTTTGTCAATATGGAAATATCTGTTTAGTTTCCATAAAGCAATTCTGTTTATCTGAAATTCATCAAAGTCCTCAGAATACTCATCTAGCTGCTTGGTTAAACTTACTTGATAATCATACTTATAATATTCCTCTTTTAGTTCAAAGCCTTCATCAGACACAGTCTTTATGTTCTCCATATTCAATCAGTTTATATTACCTGCAAGTTAAGAAGAAAATTCTGATAATGAACTCTACAAATAAGATATCCTATTATTTGTTTACATTAGAATGCCTCAAACGCCACTATAGTACCTATAAATCCCCCTCCTCCTTTTAAAAGGAAAAATCAATTATATGAGTGAGGGAGTACCGCACCCCCAAGAAGAATATAATTTCCAGAACAAATAACTATTCTCCGTACTTCCTGAATGCTTTAGTAAGGCTAAATACTATTCGCAGTTTCCTTATAAATGCAGCAATTTATTCACTGCTAAAATGGTTTTAGCCAATCCAATTCAATCAATAAATCAATTCAAAATTATTCATTATGGAAGCATTACAGATTATTGCCAACAATGGTACAGCTAGAAGAATAGGTAACTTTTATGAGTACGCAGAAGATGCACAGATTATCACAGAGGAACCCATTATAAGGAAAGCGAATCATTTCATTGAAGCTAATACACAAGAGGTAACTTTGCAGCACCTCGTAAAGGATTGCATTACTCCTGTGTTTAGTAAGGACAACGAATTAACAATCTCTCATCCACAGTTTATTGAAACAATCTATGATGCAGCACAGAGTTTCTTTAGCAGAGAGAGAATTGAGCAACCAGAGATCAGGACTTCACATGTTGTAAAAGGACGCATTCCACAAGCAATACATAAACCTGCTAATCAATTATTAGAATCAGACAAGACAATATACTATGAGCGCGCAGCATTCAGCTTTGATATTCCAACCGTTTATGAGACTATTGAAGGAAATAAGCTAAACTTATCAGTTGTGGGAGTCAGAGCATATAACAGAGAGAACCTTTACAGTAAGAAGTCTGCCGAACGTTTCTCAGTTGCTATTGGTTTCAAGAATCAGGTTTGTTGCAATATGTGTGTCAGTACGGACGGATTGAAGAACGACATAAGAGTTACAAGCAGCAGAGATTTATACCAAGCTGTCTTAGAGTTGTTCAATCAGTACAATCCTGCTAAACATATCCACTTAATGCAATCATTAGGAGATTCCCATTTATCAGAACATCAATTCTGCCAGATATTGGGTAAAATGAGATTATATCAGTGCTTGCCACAAGGTTACCAGAAACGATTACCTAGAATGTTACTTACTGATTCACAGATAAACAATGTAGCTAGGTCTTATATCAGTGATGAGAACTTTGGTTCATTAGGCAATGACCTGAATATGTGGAAATTCTACAATCTCTTAACAGGAAGCAATAAGAGTTCATATATAGATTCATTCTTAGACCGTTCTTTGAATGCTACAGAAATTGCACAAGGAATTAATAACGCGCTGCACGGAGATGAACAGTTTAAATGGTTCATTGATTGATTGGTTGGGAGAAGGGTGTCTGTTTAGGCATCCTTCTTCTTTTACAAGGATATTCACTTCTACTACTAGTGAATATTGCACTGATTATTAGCAGATTATATTTCATCTCCTAATAAACACATTCACTTTCACTTATAAACTTATAATACAGAACATTATGTCACTAAAATATTCAATCACAACAGCCGATTATATGGAATGGGATGAAATGACAAACTTAGTCAGGAAATTGGCTAAAGATGGAGACTACAAGATGTCTCTTCTTATATCAATTGGCTCTTTCTGGGGATTACGGATTTCAGATATATTGCTTCTTAGATGGAAACAGATTCTAAATGTAGAAGAATTCACCATACAGGAGAAGAAAACAGGTAAATCCAGAACTATCAGGATTAATCAGCAATTACAGAAACATATAGCAGATTGCTACGAGCATATTAATCCGATTGGAATTAATGCACCAATCCTTGTAAGTCAGAAAGGAACAGTTTACTCAGTACAGAGAATCAATATCCTTTTAAAAGAGACGAAGAAGAAGTACAAGTTAAAGGTGAAGAATTTCTCCTGTCATTCCCTTAGAAAGACATTTGGTCGGCAGGTTTATAATTTGAATGCCGAGAATGGAGAGTTGGCTCTTATAAAGTTGATGGAGCTATTCAATCATTCTTCTGTTGCCATTACAAAGAGATACTTGGGATTAAGGCAGGAGGAGATTCTAGAAACATACGATTGCCTGAGTTTCTGATTTAACGGGTAAGACAAAAGAATGAGATGGTTAGTCTTATAAACCCCATCTCAAAATGTCCTACCCTTATCAGGTAGAAAAATTATAGAACTTTCCTCTTATAAGGGAATGACAATTTTCATACCTTCATTATATGATTCCCGCGTTAAATCTAGTTACTCATTATATCTACCCAGATTGCTTTAGAACAAATTTAAAGCATACAATTATGAGTAACATTTATAAGGTCAGCGAGGTTAAGATAACCTACCATCCCAAAGTGAAAGCATCAGAACGTTTAAGAGTTTACAGCTCCGCAGACGTTTACAAACTACTGATAGAGAACTTCTATGACAAAGACACCATTGAACATAAGGAGTCGTTCAAAGTCGTTCTACTAAATCAGGCTAATAAAGTCTTAGGTGTGACAAGCATATCAGAAGGTGGCATAAGTGAGACTACAGCAGATATAAGGATTATATTACAAGCTGCTATTCTGTCTAATGCATCCGGAATTATTCTTTCTCACAACCATCCATCAGGAAATATTCAACCAAGTAAAGACGATAACAACTTAACTCAGAGGGTTAAAGAGTCTGCCCAAATAATGAGAATAAGCCTACTAGATCACATAATTGTAAGCAGTGAGACTTACTACAGCTTTACTGATGAAGGACTAATTTGATATTTTTTCACTTTTTCTTTTCTAAACAAACGCTTTTCTCTATATTTGTACCAATTCCGAAAGCGGAAGTACTTTTTTAGAAAAAACGAAGCGTTTAACATATTATCCTTGTTCAGAAAATCGCCAAATTTAAGAACAATCCAAGGATAGTAGGGACAGACGTTCACGTTCATTGCGCATACCCTTTTTACAAGGATATACAATATGGGCGTGGGCTGTTTCTATTATTTGGATTGTGGGTGTTTGGCGATACCTCTGGACAGATGATAGGGCAGTTCCCACGCCTTCGTTGTGTTTAATCGCTAACCAAGGGAACAGTTAGCAAATAAATCCTTTATAAGAAAAATACAATTACCATCCTATTACGCACGCGAATAAAAGGCATACAACACTCTTGTTGTTAGTTCCCATGCTTTGTAACTATACTAACGCCAACCAGAGGGAATTGGAAAGCACAAACATATTAAGATTATGACTTACGAACAAAAGAAATCTATTATCAATCAATTGGTACAGATAATGAATATGGATAAAAGCAATGCATTACCTAAAATTGCTTATCTTACTAAAGTGAAGATGCAATTTGGACTCACAAAAGAGGATTTCGATGCAGCATTACAAATGAATGGAGGGACGTCTTACCAATTTGTAAAAGAGATGAATCAAGTGGACAGGCTTCAATTCCTTTATATGGCTTGTGAGATAGTTGAAGCAGGTGGAGCTCCATCCCAACAGGCTGCAAATTATTTAATGGCGCTTCAAAGAGAATTAAGCAATTAAAAACAATAGTAACAAATAATGAATGATGAGAGCATGTAATTTCTCTACAAACTTATTATTAGCCATAATGTGCACAAGCTTCATATCATGTTCATCTAAGCAGGACGTGAAGAGACAAATAAGTACCATAGATCGTACATTACAGATAAAAGCTACGTCTATCTTAGAAAATAAGCTATCTAAAATTAATGCCTCATCAGGACAAATCATTATAATGGAAGTTCAATCAGGGCAAATCAAAGCTCTGGTTGGACTTGAACGGAAAGATAGTAGAAACTATCAATCATGTTCCAACTTTGCTACACAAAGCCCAACAGGTCTGATGCACCCAATTTCTTTGTTAGCCGCGTTGGAAACTGGAAAGGTGAGTTTGTCTGATAAAGTCGATGTTGGAAACGGAATCTACCTTGTAAATGGCGAGAAACTGATAGACCATAATTGGCAAAGAGGTGGATATGGTAAAATCACAGTAGAGCAAGGTTTAGCTTGCGGTTCAAACATTGCAACTTATAAGACTACGGAAAAAGCTTTTGGTGATAATCCACAAGCATACTTTGACATTCTTGCTAAAATGAGCTATGGTAAACCAGACAGTGTTGCAGGAATAGATAATCTTAAACCCGCATCTTTTGTAACTCCCAAAGATCGGAACTGGAGTAATACATCTTTTGCTTGGTTCTGCATTGGTTATAAACAACTCATTTCACCAATTCAAACTTTGACTTTCTATAATGCAATTGCTAATAATGGGAAAATGGTTAAGCCTCAACTTTATAAGGACTCTACGGTGATCATAAATCCTCAGATTGCTTCAAAAGAAACGATACAGAATATTCACCATGGATTAGAAAGAGTAATTACAGAAGGATTAGGAAAACCAGCCTCCATTGAAAAAATATCAATTGCTGGGAAAACAGGAATAATAAGCCTAAATGACAAAGAAGAAATCTTTAGACTAGAATTTTGTGGATACTTTCCTGCTAGAAACCCACAATACACAGCAATTGTAATTATTAATAAGAAAGGACTTCCAGCCTCTAGTGGACTAATGGCGGGTGATGCATTTAAACAGGTCGTTGAATATCTAATGAAGAAATAGATAATAATCTAGAAAACGTTTTGAGGCAGCAGGTAAGTAATTGAGTTGTTGCCTTTATAAGGTAAATACAAGCGTACAGTAAGAACTGTTAGTTTCCACGCTTTATCCTAAAATGGCTAACCAGAGGAAACCGGAAAGCATCAATAAATTGATTTATGAGAAAATATATTCTGTTCATTCTATTAGCATTTATGACTAGTTTGTCTATGTCTGCACAAACTAGATATTTACGAGCAGACAAAGTCTCAGATGTAGACGGTCAAAACTCTGAAGCAGCAGACTGTGTTATAGCTTTTGATGATAGTGAAAAGTCTGTTACAGTTTATGGTACTTATGCAGACTTTCAAAAGAGTGATGCAGCCTTATTTGTTGAATATGATAAGCTTGAACAAGGTTACGTGAAAGGATTTGGTAATTGTCAATTCTGTGAAGGTGTTACTAGTACAGGTAAAGATATTTATATGGTTTATTACACTGACAGATTAGACTCTAGGACTTATCTTTCTTTCGTTTCAAAAAGTGGTATTTCTATGAAGCTTAGAATTGTTAATAAAAGTAGTTATGATTATGAAGATGAAAAAGCTAAAGCGAAAATTAGAGGTAGAAAGCGTAAGAAATAATAAGATGTAGATGCGTCTGAGTGGTCTAAGGGGCGCGCTAATAATTTGTTGTTAGAGGATTCTATTCATTTGCTGTTATTCTTCTATCCAAGGAGAAATCCGATAATTTGTGATTAATGAATACTGCACCTAGAACAACTTGTCGTGAAATGGACATATTCTAAAGCACATATGCGATAAATGCTTTAACTATTACAAGTGGAAGTGGAACAACCACAATGACTATTGAAGAACTCACTGATACAAAATTAACTTTAACTTCTACTTACGTAGAGGATGGAAAGACTCAGACAGATACTTTTGTCCTATACAAGCAAAGTAAGAAGTAAGATTTCATTCTGGATTTATTAGGAGACGGCAGATGGAGCAATTCATTTGCTGTTCCTTATAAGATCAAATTCCATGATTCATTATGATACAAGCGAAGAATTATCTAACTTTGCAAACAATGATGCTTGAGAATATCATTCCTCTTATTTGAGAATGTTACTACTGGCATAAGATCGTGAGATAGAAAATTGTTATTAACTCAATCTTGATTTAATGAAGTAAGTTAAACCATGAGTTAAACCAGCAAAAATAAGGGTTACTAAATTATGGTGTAATATCCTGATTGTCACACAAAAGGAGAGATGCTCGAGTGGTTGAAGAGGCACGCCTGGAAAGCGTGTAAACCTCTAAAGGGTTTCGCGAGTTCGAATCTCGCTCTCTCCGCACAGAAAGACAGTTTCAGGATAAAGAGGCTGTCTTTTTTATGCTCTTTTTTAAAAAGATCTGCTACCTGCTACCAAATTGAATTTAATTCATTGAAAACTAAATAATTAAATTGGTGGCAGATAAACTTTTTAAACAATTTATCTGCTACTATTGTCTACCATCTGCTACTAGTATTTTGCTGAGAACACCAAATTATAAATGCTGATTTGCTCATTATTCACAGATTGAAAATAGCTTTATCAACAGCCTATTCACCTGTTATCAACAATCTTTCAACAGGTAATTCACAAGTTATTCACATAAGAATTGCAAATTATCCACGTCCTATTAACAGGTTATCCACATCTTGTTAACAGTTTATCCACGGTGTTTTAACAGGTTGTTCACCAGCTATTAACAAGTTATTCACCGGTTATTAACAAAGTATTCCTTAAATATTAATATTAGGGTCCCGAGGATAATGTTTTATACTCCCGACCCTAATATTTCAACCTCCCGACCTTGTTAAATTAGCCTCCCGACCCTAATTCTAATTATTCCAGTTATATTTTTAGTTTTACTAATAGAATATGTTAGTGACACCTTGTTTCTTGACTAAGTATTATATATTCCCCTCTTAAATCTGCTTAATAAATTGGCGTCATCTTTGTATAATCCAAAAAGATAATGTATTTTTGAATGTTAAGTTATGATATAAAACTAATTGAACAATATTATGAAAAGAATATTGATGGCGCTTGCTTTATCAGGAATCTTTTTCTTTTGTGGAACACAAACCATTTATGCGCAAGACGGAGTGTCTGCCAATCAAGGGGAAACTGCTGTAACTGATGGCAATGCTGTTGCCGAAGATGGCTCATCTGCTTTACCCAAAGAAAGCATGGGTGTAAAGTTGAAAGAAAAATTCGTGGAAGGTAATCCTTTCTATATGGGATTAGTTGCATTCTCTTTGGTAGTTGGACTTTCTATTTGCATTGAACGAATTATCTACTTGAATCTTTCTGAAGTAAACACCGAAAGATTACTAGAAGATGTGGAACTTGCATTGGAAAAAGGAAATGTAGATGCAGCGAAAGAAATTTGCAGAAATACCCGTGGCCCTGTTGCTTCAATTTGTTATGATGGATTAATGCGTATAGAGCAAGGACCAAAGTCTGTAGAAAAAGCTGTTACCACAAGTGGAGGTGTACAATTGGGATTGTTGGAGAAAGGATGTTCATGGATTTCTTTGTTCGTTAAAATTGCGCCGGCATTAGGATTTTTGGGAACAGTGGTTGGAATGGTTCAGGCTTTCGATAGTGTTCAGCTTGAAGGCAATATTTCTCCTGCGGTAATAGCCGGTGGTATGAAAGTAGCCCTGCTGACTACCATTTTTGGCCTTATTGCAGCTGTAATTCTGCAGATATTTTATAACTATATTCTTGCCAAGATAGAATCTTTGACTCACGAAATGGAAGAGTCAACAAATACTTTAATTGATTTTGTGGTTAAGTACAACATGAAGTATAGACAATAAAATGAGGAGTGTAAAATGATACCGACTAAGTTTTCTAAATACTTTTTCTATCTACTCTTAATCATTTGTGTGATTACCGGTGGACTTTACTTCTTTGGAGGCAAGGTTGCTACTGTTACAGGAACAGAAGTTCCGGTTTATACAAACTTGCTGCTTATTGTGCTTTGTGGTATGTTTTGCGCAGCGGTTACTTTAACCGTACTTGCTGTAATAGGTAAACTGATAGAACGGTTTCGCCGTTCGCCTAAATATGCTATACGCTCTGTTTTAGGCTTTTTTACTTTGGCGTTTCTTATGTTACTTTGCTGGCTTTTGGGTAGCACAAACGCTCTTCCACTGCAAGAGTACAACGGAACCTACAATACTCCCTGCTGGCTTAGACTGACAGATATGTTTATTTATACCACATTTGCACTGATTGGTGCAGCTGTATTTTTGATAATAGGTTTTTATATCGGTCGGAAAGTTAGATAACAATGAGAAGATTCAAGAGAACAATACCGGATGTGGATGCTGACTGGACAGGATACATTGTTGTTCTGCTGCTTATTTTCTTTGTTGTAATCACATCTATGGATGTTGATCAGGGATTGGCCAGGCGTCTTCCACCGCCGATAGGAAAATATCAACCGGTTAAAGTTGAACCTCGCAATATCTTAAATGTTTTCTTAACAGATACAGATGAACTTATCTGTGGAAGTCAGATTATAGGTATTGGTCAATTAAGAGAAGTTGCCAAAGCATTTATTGCTAATCCTAAAGATGATAATAGACTTCCTGAGAAGGTAACGAAAAGGATACCCTTATTAGGCAATATGCAAGTAACTGTAAACCATATTATTTCTGTGAAATGTGGAAGGAGTACCACCTATCAGGCATATATTGATGTTCAAAATGAATTAATTGGGGCATATAACGAACTTCGTGACGAATTAGCAAAAAGAAAATGGGGTAAGAAATTCATAGAACTATCTTTTGATAAACAACAGGCTGTCAGTGCTTGCTATCCGATACGTATTTCAGAGGCCGAACCTCAATTAAATATAGGAGGTGAAAAATGAAAAGAAGATTCGTATCCCGTGAAAAACTGGAAATTCCAAGAATAAACGCAATAGCTTTACCTACAATTTTCCTTATTCTGCTTTTCTTTTTTATAATGCTCACCAGTATTAGAAAAGATAAGGTAGTGGTTGGGGTGGTTGATGCTCCGCAGGCAACCGAATTATCAGCATTAGGAAAAAGGGCTATTGTTACTACTATATATATAGGTAAACCAAAGGGAAAAGCAAGATCATCCTACCGCATTCAATTAAATAATCAGTTGATGACAGTGGCTCAGGTGGAATATTACATGAAACAAAAGCAAGCTGTACTCAAAGCTAATGAGTCTTCTTTATTAATGGTGAAACTGAAGATTGATAAAGATACTCCAATGGGAATTGTTTCGGATGTAAAACAGGCTTTGCGTAGAGCAAATGTGCTGAATATTTTTTATTCAGCTCGTCCGGAGTAACTGTTTGCATTTATAATTCTATCTGATAAACTTCTTTATATAAAGTCCTTTTAATAAGCTCAAAGTCTGTCCGGCTATCTAGTTCTCCTTTTGCCATAAGTTTCATTGGAAGGTAATTGTCTTCTTTTCTGTAAGGAGGTTGCATATATTCATTTTCCCATAACTGAAATCCCTGACGTTGGTAGAAGTTTATACGACGTTTGCTTATTTCATCTTCAGGAAACTCAACTTCCAGAATAATTGGACTCTTTAGCATATCCTCCAGTGCGCAAAGCGCTTTCTGTCCATACTTGTGGTTTCTTATAGTTTCATGAATGGCAAAGTGTTCCACATAAAAGAACTTGCCAAAGTCCCAGTAAGAAATAAATCCTACCGGCTCATTCTCAGCCAGTAGGATATTATTATAAAAAAGCTTGTTACCGTCAGTATACTCCCGTTGCAAAGTAATATCTCTCCGTTCTTTTTTGGGAAAAGCTTTCGTGAAGAGATTCTCTACAAAACAATAATATTCCTTGTCGGTTGTATGAATATGCTGTATTGAAATCATAAACAAAAATCTAAGGCTGCGTGTAGAAATCAATCAGTCTCTTTATCGCTCTTTTACAAACGGGGCAGAAACCTTCGCATGTATTTGTTTTCATCCTGCAATCTTCTGCACCGCGATAAATTCCTTTAGATGAATAACCTCCTCCTTCTATCAGTTTGGCTGTTCCATTATCAACCATATCTTTCCATTTGGCAGGGAAGTTGACTTTGGTGGTAATGTTCTGCTCCCAAGGCTCAACATCAAATGGATATACACCATTAAATAAATCTTCGTCATAATAATATTCATCTCCCAGACCGGCAAAACTATGCCCGAACTCGTGTACCACTACCGGACGGAAATGTGTGTGGTGAGCAGTAGTTAAAGTAAAGGAGTTGTAGATTCCTCCGCCACCATATTGCTCTGTATTTGCTAAGATAATAATATGTTCATAAGGAATTCCTGACAGAGAATTATGAATGTCTGTGATGTTGCTGCTGGTTAAATATCTGTCAGAATAAAAACTGTCGAAATGAGAACTGAAAGCGGTATTCTTCCAGATTCCATTTTTTGGTGCACTTACGCCACTGTCCTTTGAAGGACTTTCAACAGCAACAATATTAAATCTATTTTTCATGGAACGGAAAGGTTCGTGGCTGAACAGTGCCTCACAAGCTATTTTGGCATCTTTAATAAATAACTCCATTTCCTCTTTTGTATAACCTTCTGCCATAATAGCTACATCAATACAATCTTCCGGAGTTCCACTTTTCTGCAGATATACATAAGGAGTAACATGAGTATTCCCTTGTTTTTTAATCAGAATATCATCTGGTTTTACAATATGCTTAAGCAATGTATTGTAATTGCCTTTTTTATCTCTGAAAGAGATGCTTATTTCTACCGGCTGTTTTGGGTAAGGTACAAGATAAGTATTCTCGAATCCGCGAGAAACACTTTTGGCTTCATCCGTGTCTAACCATTCCTGAAAGAGTGTGCTGAATGATGTCTTATAGATGCAATTTCCCGATTTTAAATCTTTTACTGTAATTTGTCCGTTACCATCTAATGGAATTTCTGATAAATGATAACGTCTTCCAGCCCAGGTAGGTAACTGAGATAAATTCTCTACAGAGATTTCCTGCTGATTAGCAGTACCTGAAAATATATAATCAATACGTAGAGTTTTATCTATAAAATAGTCGCTGAATGATTGAGCATATGAAGATATGCACAAGAAACAACAAAGTGTAAATAGTAGAATATTTTTCTTCATATAAATATTTATTTGACACAAAGTTAAGAATTTTTTGAGTAAGAAGAGAAAAACTAAACTGTAGAATTAATATAAGTATGAAATTATAATTTTTTTAAGAATAAAAGTGATAGTTTACGTATTTTTTTGCTAAAAAAATACGTAACTTTGCATTCGTAATTATAAAATAAAAATATGGGATATCATCAATTAGATCGTTTGGATAAAGAAATTCTTAGACTGATAGCAGATAATGCTAGAATTCCTTTCCTGGAAGTAGCACGCGCATGTAATGTTTCTGGAGCAGCAATTCATCAACGCATACAAAAACTAACCAATTTAGGTATATTGAAAGGATCTGAATATGTGATTGATCCGGAGAAAATTGGCTATGAAACATGTGCATATATTGGACTTTACTTAAAAGATCCATCTAGCTTTGAGGCGGTAAGAAAAGCCTTGGAAGATATACCAGAGGTTGTGGAATGCCATTTTACTACCGGCCAGTATGATATGTTTATTAAGATTTATGCAAAGAATAATCACCATTTACTTAGTGTTATTCATGATAAACTTCAGCCACTTGGCTTAGCGCGCACAGAAACACTGATTTCTTTCCACGAAGCCATCAAACGTCAGATGCCAATCCTGGATGATGAAGATGATGAAGAAGGTATTTAACGCCTTTCATAATTAATAAAAATATACGGGTAGTTGTGCTTCTCATCAATGGAATGAGGTTCTCTGCCCGTTTCTTTCCATTCTTCACTTTTTATTTCAGGGAAAAATGCATCTGCATCTTTAGTTATGTCTTCAACTAATGTCAGATAAATTGCGTCTGCCTTAGGCATTGCCTGTTTATATACACTATCTCCTCCTATAATAAATACTTCTTTCTCATCTTTGCAAGCTGCTATAGCTTCATCTAACGATGAAAACCTTTCTGCTCCGGCAAACTCTGCATTAGGATTTGTAGAAAGAACCAGGTTTCGCCTGTTTGGCAAAGCCCCCTTTGGTAAGGATTCAAAAGTTTTCCTACCCATAATTATGGTATGCCCGGTTGTTAGTTCTTTAAAACGTTTCATATCATTAGGTACTCTGTATATAAGCTGGTTACCCCGGCCAATAGCATTATTAAGTGATGCTGCAACAATAATTGAGACTTTAGTCATACGGTTTTCTTTTATACAGATACTATACCTTTAATATGAGGATGTGGATTATAGTCAGTAAGTTCAAAATCTTCGAATTTGAAACTGAATATATCTTTCACATCCGGATTAATTTTCATTTTAGGAAGCGGGCGAGGTTCTCTTGAAAGTTGAAGCTGCACTTGTTCGAGGTGATTTACATAGATATGTGCATCTCCAAGAGTATGAATGAAATCACCGGCTTTAAGTCCCGTAACCTGTGCCATCATCTGAAGCAATAAAGCATAGGAAGCTATATTAAATGGAACTCCTAAGAATATATCAGCGCTACGTTGATAAAGTTGTAAACTCAATCTTCCGTCGGCTACGTAAAACTGAAATAAAATATGGCAAGGAGGAAGCTTCATGCTATCAATATCTGCAACATTCCAGGCACTAACAAGCATACGGCGAGAGTCTGGATTGTTTTTAATAGTATCAACAATCTCTTTTATCTGGTCAATATGTCCTCCTTTATAATCGGGCCACGAACGCCATTGATAACCATAAATATGTCCCAACTCACCATTCTCGTCGGCCCATTCGTTCCAGATTCTTACACCATTGTCCTGAAGATATTTAATGTTTGTATCTCCTTGCAAAAACCAAAGAAGTTCATGGATTATCGATTTCAGATGAAGCTTTTTGGTTGTTAAACATGGAAAGCCATCGTCCATATTAAAACGCATCTGATGTCCGAATACACTAATAGTTCCGGTTCCCGTACGATCGCTTTTCCGGGTACCTTCTTTCATGACTCTGTCGAGTAAATCCAAATATTGTTTCATTGGTGTTTTTATTTTGAATGCAAACTTAATCAAAAAAGTTCTTTTGGTGAAAGAATTATAGCTGAAATAGATTCAATGAATAAACCTTTTCTTTTGCATGCTCTTATCAGGATGCAATCTTTTTGAACCAGGGAAACCCTTTTTCTGCTATATATACTCCGCTTAGGATAAGTAATGCTCCAGTAATAGCAAATGGTGTGATTGTTTCATTTAAAATTATGGAAGAAGTAATAAGAGTAACCAACGGAACTATATATACGTAATTTGTAGTACGCACTGCCCCTAAATGCTTGATAGACAAATTCCATAGTATGTAACAGAGCATGGAAGCTACTACTCCAAGAAAAATGAAATTCCCTAAAACAGTTGGTTGAAAAAGTATATGAGTATCTGTTGTTAGTGGTGAAATGAGAAAAGTAGGCAATAAAGTTATTATCCCGTAAAAGAATACTTTCCGGGTTATTAGTAAAGTAGAGTATTTCTTATCCAGTCTTTTTAAAATTATGCTGTAAAAAGCCCACATTAATGCAGCGGTAATTGTAAGAAGATCTCCTGCCGGGTTAATTTTCAGAATAAAGCTACCGTTGAATACTACAAAAGCTACACCTGCCAAAGCTATAAAAGAACCGGATATAAGATTTTTCTTAAATCTTTCACCTTTAATGAATAGATGTGATAGAATAGCTGTAAAGATGGAAGCAGTACATACTATTAACGATACATTGGAAGCTAGAGTTATTCCTAGTGCTCTGTTTTCGGCAATAAAATAGAGTGAGCCTCCGCACAAACCTGTTGCAATGAATAAAAGCTCATCCTTCAATGTGTTTGCAAAGAGTTTACGTGGACAAATTGTCCAGATACAAATATATGCAATCAAGAAGCGATAGAAAAGAATATCTTCGGGAGAGAGGCCTTGTTTAATGAGCACTTTGGTTGATATAAATGTAGTTCCCCAGATTATTACTGTAAATAATGCCATGATATGGTAAACACTATTGTTTCCCTGTTTGTTTATGATGATGCTCATACTCTTATAATTTTTTTTTTGATAGGCTTACCTATCATTTGCAAAGATAAATAAAATCCTGCCAACTTGAAAATAATGATTTAATTGCTTGACATTTAGTAATGTATAGCTTGATATACAGCTTCTTAATTATTGTAATATCATAGTAACAATAATGACTTTACAATGTAATTAATGCGAAATGACAATGAAATATTTCAGGTCTTACTTTGCAGTGTCAAAATAACAATAAAAACACTTAGTTATGAAAAAAATTTTAGTAGGCTCTCTTTTATGTCTTTCAACAGTGTCAGTACTGGCTCAGGAAGTTGAATTAACACCGCTCGAAAAAACGCAGGCAGAGACTGAACGAATAAGTTCGCTTGTTGATAACTTAAATAAATTAAAAATATCTGGTTATATTCAGAGCGATTTACAGTTTGGTCAGAAAGATGCAAGTTTAAAAGTAGGAAGTGCTAAAGCAAGTACGGAAGATAATTATACACGTATAGGTTTACGTCGTGGTCGTCTGAAATTTACTTATTCCGATCTATTTGAGGGCGCTCCTAATACTGCGGTAGCTCAGTTTGAAATGACAGAGAAAGCTGTAGAAGTAAAGGAGTTATATTTTAGTGTAACTGAACCATGGACTAAATGGGTATCACTTCAGGCTGGTATAGCTAACAGACCATTTGGATATGAAATTCCTTATTCATCAAGTTCTCTTGAAACTCCCGAAAGAAGTACTGCTTGTAATATCCTTTTCCCTAATGAAGTCGATTTAGGAGGTATGTTAATCTTTCAGGCTCCAAAAGGTCATGCTTTGAATTCTTTTAAACTTGAAACGGGATTGTTTGCTGGTAATGGTATGAAACAAGATATTCAAAACAGAAAAGACTGGATCTCTCATCTTTCATATAAAAAGTCTTATGATAATTTTCAATACGGATTAGGTGCTTCTTTATATTTAGGAAGTAAATATCAGGGAACTGCCAATGTTTATGAAATGTCCGGAAAACAATTTGTGAAAGTAAATAATGCTAAAGTTGGTGATTATTCAGATCGTACTTATTATGGTCTTGATGGACAATTACTTTTATCAACTGGTGCTGGTATGACATCTTTACGTGCTGAAATGATGACTGGAAATCAACCTAGCGCGCTTGGTGATTCAAAGAGTCCTAATGCTTCCGCTCTACCTACAACCGACACTTATCGTCGTAACTTTATGGGATACAATATTTATTTGATTCAGGACTTGGGACAAACAAAACACTCTTTAGTTGTAAGATATGATTCTTATGATCCTAATACAAAGTTATCAGGTGATGAAGTGGGTCTTGGTGGTACAGGAAAAGGCGATATCGCAAAGCACAATATTGGTTTAGGCTATCTTTATAGAATGAACAATAACTTCAGATTGATGGCATACTATGATATGGCCTTTAATGAAAAATCAAAAAACCTTGCTGGATATAATTCAGATCTGAAAGACAATATTTTCACAGTAAGATTACAATATAAATTTTAATAGATAACACTTTAACAATAAAAATAAAGATGAAAAAGATTATTTTAGCAATAGCATTAATTTGCAGTATAGCTCAGGGATCATTTGCTCAACGTGTGAAAGGTAGTGATACCGTGTTGCCATTGGCTCAGAAAGAGGCAGAAGCTTTTAATAAAAAAGGTGGAAATGTAACAGTAACAGGTGGTGGTAGTGGAGTAGGTATTGCTGCTTTGCTTGCCGGAACAACAGATATAGCTTCTGCATCTCGTAAAATTAAGTTTGATGAGAAGGTAAAATTCCAGCAGGCTGGTAAATCTCCGGTTGAAAAGATCATTGCTTTCGATGCTTTGGCTGTAGTTGTTAATCCTGGAAATAAAGTAAGTGAATTAACTCGCCAACAGTTGGAAGATATCTTTACCGGTAAAATTACTAACTGGAAACAAGTTGGTGGAGCAGACCTTGCTATCGTTGCTTACTCAAGAGAAACAAGTTCTGGTACTTATGAATTCTTTAAAGAACATGTATTGAAAAATAAGAATTACAAGAAGAATATTCTTTCTATGCCTGCAACAGGAGCAATCATTCAATCTGTAAGTCAGACTAAAGGAGCAATTGGTTACGTAGGATTAGCATATTTGGAGAATGATGTGAAAGCAATCAAGGTTTCTTATGATGGTAAAAAGTTTGTTGCTCCATCTGTTGCAACAGCTAAAAATAAAACATACCCAATTGTTCGTCCTCTTTACTTCTACTATGACAAGAAGAATGCTGCCAAGTTATCTCCATTTATTAACTATGTTGAATCGGCTCAGGGTCAGGATCTTGTAGACAAAGTTGGATATATCTCTTTAAAATAAGAATTTTATTCTCTATATTATTTTCAAAAAAATCATTCTTTGGTAAGAGTACTGGAGAATGATTTTTTTATTTGTATAGCTTAAAGGTAATCCTAACCACTTTGAATTCTGTACGTCTGTTTATTGCATTGCAGATTTCTTGCTGTTCTGCGGGAAGTTTAAGTATAAAATCTTCAGTGAGTACATCGCCTTCTTTTAGGAATTGGTGTTTTTTTGCAATACGCTTATTTATTATTTTGGGTTGTGATTCTCCATATCCTTTTGCTGTAAGTCGTTTTATATCAATTCCGCCAGCTACCAGAAATCTAACAACAGCTTCGGCTCTACGTTGAGAAAGCCCTTCATTGTAACTATCATTCCCAAAATAGTCACAATGAGCATTAAGTTCAATTGTTATATTAGGGTTATCATTCAGCATCTTGATTAAATCTTGCAGTGCTTTGGTTGATTCGGCAGTTAAGGTTGCTTTATCAAATTCGTAAAAGATGTTATCGATTAGCACTGGACGAGCTATTGAAGCCAAAGGAAATTCTAATTCATAGTTCTTACTTTCATTTATGGAATCTGTTGTAAGTTCTTGCTTACTATTTAAATAGCCACGACAGTTGGCCAGCATTACGTAACTTTGTCCCCGTTCCAGCTTTTGTGTAAAAGAACCGTCTCCTTTTACACTAACTCTCAGATTTGTTCCATCTTGTCCCACAATGCTAACAGTTGCTTCGGGCAGAGCATCTCCCTCCTTATCATATACCCAACCGGTGACAGTATGCGCTATCTCAGGTAATTCGAATGTGTAAATGTGATCCCACCCGCGTGCATCTTTCCGATTAGAACTGAAAAAGCCTCGTTGAAGTCCGGGCTCAAAAGTCATACCGAAATCATCACTTTCTGAATTCATTGGTGACTTTAAATTGTCAACCTTCCAGTTTCCCAAACTGTCTTGTTTAGCCCGATAGAGATCTAAGCCTCCCATTCCCGGATGCCCGTCTGATGAAAAGTATAAATCGCCGTTATCCTTTATAGTCGGAAACATTTCATCACCGGGAGTATTAATTATATCTCCAAGATTTTCTACGGCTCCGAATCCCGAATTAGAAACAGGTACTCTCCAAATGTCTTTGCCACCATATCCTCCAGGCATGTCGGAAGAAAAATAGAGATAATGACCGTTGGGAGAAATAGCCGGATGAGCCAAAGATGATAAAGTATCTTTTGTTATAATGCATTTTTGCGGAGCCCCCCAGTTAGCACCGGTACGTTGTGATACATAAATCTCTGCAGATACAGGTGAGTTTGCATCAATTCGGCAGCGGGTAAAGTACATTGTTTTTCCGTCTGCAGTGAATGAACATGCGCCATCTTCAAATTCAGTATTAACATCCGATTCAAGTCTTTCAGGTAATAACCAGTTTCCTTTCTCGTTTTTTTTAGCCATAAAGATATCAGCGCTTTTCATTCCTGTAATTCCATTCAGGTTATTTCCTTTAGCCTTATCTCGGGTAGAAGTGAAATATATCTGATCTATATCTTTACCGGCATACATTGGTGAGTATTCACTGCGGTTGGAGAGGAAAAGCGAAAACTTCTTCACGATGTATCGCGTAGGATTCTTTTTCCATTCAGGAGCAAGTTTGCAGGATGTCAATCCGTTCTTTGCAAGTGTATTCCCGGGTTTATAAGATAGATATTGCTCATAACTCTTAATAGCAGACTTATAATCTCCTGTTTCCTTTTGTAATTCTGCCAGATAGAAAAGAGCAATGCTATCATGGTATTTGTAACGAATGGCATTCATGTATGCAGCTTTTGCACGAACAGAATAATTTGTGAGCCGATAACAGTCAGCCATTTTGTATGCTATCTCTCCCTTTTTCTTTCGTTCTTTAGCAGGTATATTTGTATAAGCTTTCCTGTAAAACTTAGCTGCATCATAATATTCACCTAAAGCGTAACTTTCATCACCTTTTTTAATACTGCTTTCCCAACCACATGATTGAAGTAGTGAAAGCAGAAGACAAATAGTGGCTATGTTACTAAGAATCTTTTTCATTTTACTGATGACGAATTACTTAATAATAACTACAATCTGTCCCGTTTATTGTGATTTGTGACTGTTATAAGTTAAAATATAATAGGAGAAATAGCAGATTTGTTCTATTCATCGAATCCTTTACGGAATGTACAACCCGATTTCCATTCAGAACAACCGTAAGCCGATTTCCCTTTAATGATTACTCCTTTTCCACAAAGAGGGCATGGCTGACCGATGATGTTATCTTTGTTCTCTTCCGGCACAGGTTTTTCCTCTTTCTGTTTTTTAGGAGCAGATGCCTTTTTCTCTCGTTTCTTCGGTTCTTTCTTTACCTCTTCTTTAACAGCATTCTGAATTGTAATATGTCTGTTAGTGTTGTCCGATAATACATTGTTAACAACTTCTGTAACCATTTGCTTTAACTCCTCCAGAAATGTTTTTGCTTCATATTTCTTTTTCTCAATTTCCCGAAGCTTTTTCTCCCAGATTCCAGTTAATTCTGCCGATTTAAGAAGCTCTTCATGAATAATCTGAATAAGCTCAACTCCGGTTGGAGTGGCAATCAGGTTCTTTTTCTCCTTACGGATATAGTTTCGTTTAAACAATGTTTCTATAATAGCAGCCCGGGTTGAAGGACGACCGATACCATTTTCTTTCAATGCATCGCGCAATTCATCATTGTCGACAAGCTTTCCTGCAGTTTCCATGGCGCGAAGTAAAGTAGCTTCAGTAAATGGCTTAGGTGGCTGAGTCCATTTCTCATTTAGGTCAGGTTGATGAGGTCCGCTTTCTCCTTTTGTAAAGTTAGGAAGAGTACGTTCTTCTTCGTCTTTTTCGTCCGATTGACTTTTGGCAAATACTTCACGCCATCCCGGCTCAAGAATCTGTTTTCCGGTTACCTTAAATTCTATCTTTTCAACTTCGCCAAGTACTGTTGTTGTTGATACTTTGCAATCAGGATAGAAGGCGGCTATAAAACGTCTTGCAACCAAATCGAATACACGCCTTTCCATATCAGATAAATTCATAGGGTGAACTCCGGTTGGAATAATTGCGTGGTGATCTGTAACTTTAGATGAATCGAATATTTTTTTTGATTTTGGAAGTTTTTTCCCTTCCAATTGTGCTGTCAGATTTGTATAGTCTTTTATACCTTTTAATATGGCAGGGCATTTGGGATAGATATCATCACTCAGAAATGTTGTGTCTACACGCGGGTAAGTAGTGACTTTTTTCTCGTAAAGAGATTGAATAAGTTTGAGTGTCTCATCAGCTGAATATCCAAATTTTTTATTGCATTCCACCTGCAAGGAAGTCAGGTCGAAAAGTCTTGGAGCATATTCAACTCCCTTTTTCGACGAAACATCCATGATTGTGAAGTCTGAGTATTTAACTTTTTCAAGGAATTCATAACCTTCCTCTTTAGAAGTGAATTTGCCTTTTGTTGCCGAAAATGTAGTTTCACGATAAATAGTCTTTAGTTCCCAATAAGGCTCTGGTTTAAAATTTTCTATTTCCAGCTGACGGTTTACAATAAGTGCCAGGGTAGGAGTCTGCACACGTCCGATAGACAACACTTGTCTGTTCTGCCCATATTTTAAGGTATATAATCTTGTGGCGTTCATTCCTAAAGTCCAGTCCCCGATAGCACGTGATAATCCAGCTTCGTAAAGAGACTGAAACTCCGACTGGTCTTTTAATTTGGCGAAGCCCTCACGGATAGATTCTTCAGTTAGTGAAGATATCCATAATCTTTTAACAGGGCATTTAGCACCGGCTTTTTGCATTACCCATCGCTGAATTAATTCCCCTTCCTGTCCCGCGTCACCACAATTGATAATTTCATCGGCATTAGTCATTAAACGCTCAATTATTTTAAATTGTTTTTCAATGCTTGGCGATTCTATTAATTTAATACCGAATCTGGGAGGGATCATTGGCAGATTAGCCAAGCTCCATCTTTTCCATTCGGGAGTATATTCGTGTGGCTCTTTGAGTGTGCAAAGATGTCCGAATGTCCACGTAACCTGGTATCCGTTTCCTTCTATGTATCCATCTTTCTTGTTCTTAGCTCCAAGAATATCAGCTATATCTCGTGCAACACTTGGTTTTTCGGCAATGCAAACTATCATTTCTTTATTTTGTTTATGAAGGCAAAGGTAGTTATTTCATAATAAATGAACAAAATTGTATGTCTGTTTATAAAAAAATGTAGAAAATCAAGTTAATCATAGTTAAAGAGTGTGTTAAATGATATAATTGCATTACTTTTGTAAACTTTGTATAAATAATCTCGGGAAATAAATTATGACTCTTTCAAAATTATTTAATTCGCAGGAAGGAATGGCTCTTTCTGCGTTAAAAATGGCTCGACTTAAAAAAAATGTTATCCAACAGCTGATGCTTGAGGGCGGAACGACTATTGCTGATATCTGTAAAGAAACAGAATTTAGTGTTCCTACTGTGACAAAAGTTATAGTTGAGCTAATAGAAGAAGGAATCGCTTTCGAAAAAGGGAAAATAGATACTGCTGGCGGACGTCGTCCATCTGTTTATTGTATAAATCCAAATTCAGCTTTTTTTCTTGCAGTCGATGTTAGGCGTGATTGCGTAAGCATTGGCTTGCAAAACTTTAAGAATGAATTCCTGGAACTTAAGACCCGAATTGATTTTGTATTTAAAAATACTCACGAATCTTTAGATAGCTTATGTAATCTGATTAATAAATTTATTGATGATTCAGGGTTAGATAAAAGCAAGATTCTGGGTGCGTGTGTAGTTTTATGCGGGCGCATTAATTCTGCAAAAGGATATAGTGATAGCTATTTTTCTTTTGAAAAAGAACCATTAAGCAATATTATTGAGCACAAAATAGGCATTAAAACTATTATCGAGAATGATAGTAGAGCAATGGGATATGGAGAATATTGTTGTGGTGCCGGTGCCGGAACATCTGAAAAGGATGTAATTTATATTGGTTTGAACTGGGGATTTGGTATTTCAATGGTTTGTAATGGCATGCTTTACTATGGAATGTCAGGTTTCTCCGGAGAATTTGGACATAGTCCTGTTCTGGATAACCAGATACTTTGCCAGTGTGGCAAAAAGGGATGCCTCGAAACTGAGATTTCCGGTCAGGCTCTTGTCAGACGCTTTAAAGAGAAACTGGCGGATGGATCTACTTCTGTAGTTACAAGCAGAAAAAAACCTTTTGATATTAATATGTATGACATTATTGATGCTGCAACAAAGGACGAAGATCTTCTTGCTATTGAGGTTATAGAGGAAGTCGGAGAGAAGCTAGGACATTATATGTCTCTTCTATTGAATATATTTAATCCGGAACTTGTAATCTTAGGTGGTGAACTTTCAGCTTGTGGCTCTTACTTAACTTTACCTATTAAAACAGCTCTTCATAAATATTCTCTGAATCTGGTATTACAGGATATGAAGCTAAAGACAGGAGAACTGGGAGATACCGCAGGCGTTGTTGGTGGCTGTTATATTCTTCGCGACCGTTTATTTGGCATTATCGAATAATCATAATAAAAATACAAACAAAAAAAGCAATCCATTTTAGGGTTGCTTTTTTTGTTTGTATTTATTGCCCAATAAATCTGAATTATTCACCAATAATTTTTATTTATTCACCGGCAAATTTTATTAATTGGCCAATAAAATAGAAGAGGCTGCCCAAAAAGTAGGATAGCCCATTTTCTAAGTATGAAAAGCTACTAAAATTTAGAGATTTGTTATAGTATTGCTAGGCTTTTTTTATGTAATCTATTCTTGATTTTGGTTCAATTATTTTACATAGTTAATTATTTACCCTAAATAGTTGTATGTTAGTCGGATATCTTTGGTGAGATAACTGTGTATATTGCTTTTTTACTTTGTGAGAGTATTTTATTGGACTTATTTGTAATATTATATAAAAATGCTTGAAATTTAGTTCTTTTTTATCCCTCTATATAGTGCTTAAAATCAATCATGAAACACTTTTTAACTCGTTCTTTCTATCTTTCATAGAAACTATAAAGGAAGTTTTCTGACAATCCGTTTTACTTTTAAAGCTAATTGGCTGATTTTAAGCTGCGGGACTTTTAAATCCACCCCCTATATATACAGAAAAAAGAAGAAAAATTCCGCGCATATAAAAAGGGTGCCCTTTGGGGACACCCTATTTAAATAGATTATTAATCCTTAGTTTATTCTTCTTCAAGCAAGATCTCAAGAATCTGGCATGCAGCTTTTGCTACTGGCGAACCAGGACCAAAGATTGCTGCAACTCCGGCCTTATACAAGAAATCATAGTCCTGTGCAGGGATTACACCACCGGCAATAACAAGAATATCTTCTCGTCCAAGTTTCTTAAGTTCATCAATAATTTGAGGAATCAAGGTCTTGTGACCTGCAGCCAATGAAGAAACGCCCACTACATGAACGTCATTTTCTACAGCATCGCGGGCAGCTTCTGCTGGCGTTTGGAACAATGGTCCCATATCCACATCGAAACCACAGTCAGCATAACCTGTTGCAACAACTTTTGCACCACGGTCGTGACCGTCCTGACCCATTTTAGCTATCATGATACGAGGTTGACGTCCCTCTTTCTTAGCAAACTTCTCGGCAAGTTCACAAGCACGTTTGAAGTCTGAATCGTTTTTACTTTCTGATGAATACACGCCTGATATAGTTCTAATTACAGCTTTATAACGTCCTACAATCTTTTCGCAAGCATCGGAGATCTCTCCTAGAGTTGCTCTTACATGTGCAGCTTCAACAGCTAGTTCAAGTAAGTTACCTTCTTTGGTTTCTGCACATTTGGTAATTGCTTCAAGGGCAGCCTGAACTTTAGCTTCATCACGACCTTCTTTTAATTCTTTGAGACGTTCAATCTGATCCAGACGAACAGCTGTATTGTCAATTTCAAGAATGTCAATAGGAGCTTCTTTCTCTAAACGGTACTTATTAACACCTACAATGGTTTGACTGCCAGAGTCGATACGAGCCTGAGCACGTGCTGCAGCTTCTTCGATACGAAGTTTAGGAACACCTGTTTCGATAGCTTTAGCCATACCACCCAGTTTTTCGATTTCCTCGATACGTTCCCATGCTTTGTGAGCAAGTTCATTGGTCAGACTTTCAACATAATAAGAACCACCCCATGGGTCTACATTCTTACAGATGTAAGTTTCTTCCTGAATATAAATTTGAGTATTACGTGCAATACGTGCTGAAAAATCGGTTGGCAATGCAATAGCTTCGTCCAATGCGTTGGTGTGAAGTGATTGAGTGTGTCCCAATGCAGCAGCCATAGCCTCGATACAAGTACGGCCTACATTATTAAACGGATCTTGTTCTGTTAATGACCAACCAGAAGTCTGGCAGTGAGTACGCAGTGCAAGAGATTTTGGATTCTTTGGATTGAACTGTTTAACAATCCTAGCCCATAACATACGTGCAGCACGCATTTTGGCTATTTCCATAAAGTGGTTTGTACCAATAGCCCAGAAGAAAGACAGGCGAGGTGCAAATGCGTCAATATCAATTCCTGCAGCAACACCGGCACGAAGATATTCAAGTCCGTCGGCTAAAGTGTATGCTAATTCAATATCTGCTGTGGCACCAGCTTCTTGCATGTGGTAACCTGAAATAGAAATTGAATTAAATTTAGGCATCTTCTGAGAAGTATACTCGAAAATATCAGAAATAATCTTCATAGAGAATGCAGGTGGGTAAATATAAGTATTACGCACCATGAATTCTTTCAAGATATCATTCTGAATAGTTCCGGCCATTTCTTCAAGCTTAGCTCCTTGTTCCAGTCCTGCATTAATATAAAAAGCAAGAATAGGAAGTACGGCACCGTTCATAGTCATGGAAACAGACATTTTGCTTAATGGAATGCCATCAAACAGTGTTTTCATGTTTTCCAATGAACAGATAGAAACCCCTGCTTTACCAACATCACCCACTACACGTTCATGATCCGGGTCGTATCCGCGGTGAGTAGGAAGGTCGAATGCTACAGACAAACCTTTTTGTCCGGAAGCAAGGTTTCTACGATAGAAAGCATTTGATTCTTCAGCAGTAGAGAATCCGGCATATTGGCGGATAGTCCATGGACGAAGAGTGTACATAACTGAATAAGGACCACGAAGATAAGGTGGAATACCGGCAGCATATTCAAGATGCTCCATTCCTTCAAGATCTTCTTTTGTGTAAACAGGCTTTACGTTGATATGCTCTGGTGTTTTCCAGTTGGCTTCAATCCCGTTAGCCTTTTGCCATTCAGCACCATCTGTGTGCTTGAATCCGGCATATATATCTATATTTTTAAAATCTGGTCTCATGATGTCTTTACTTAATTCCTAGTTTAGCATTATATTCTTTCAGAGTGTCTAATACATTGACACGAACATTGATAAAGTTCTCAATACCCTCTGCTTTCAAAGCATCCGTGCAAGCCGGAGCACCGGCAACAATAAACATAGCACGGTTATTAACAGCTTTAAATGCCGGAACAGCATATTCTACATATTCGTCGTCACTGGAACAAAGTACTATAATGTCAGCTTTAGCTTCCATTGCAGCTTCTACTCCTTCTTCTACAGTTTCGAATCCCAGGTTATCAATTACTTCATATCCGGCACATGCAAGGAAGTTGCAAGAGAATTGTGCTCTAGCTTGGCGCATAGCCAAATTACCAATTGTAAGCATGAATGCTTTCGGACAATGATCAGCAGCCTCAGTTTGTAGACGGAGTGCTTCAAATTCACTTGCAGCACGGTCGGAATTAAGTACTTTTACAGTGCTTTCGCAAGAACTACTCTTATCTGAACAGCAACATTTGTTTTCAACCTGTCTCTTATCTCCAACTTTTTCAGTGAAGTTAGGGAATTGATTGGTTCCTAAAAGAACTTCTTTGCGGCTTGATAAAGCAATGTGTCTTGCTTTACCAGACTGATTAATATCTTCCTGAACACTTCCTGCTTTTACTGCTGCATAGAAACCTCCTTCTTCTTCAACTTTTAAGAAGATGTTCCATGCTTGTTGAGCAATAGAAGTTGTTAGATTTTCAATATAATAAGAACCTGCAGCAGGGTCTACAACTTTATCAAAGTTTGATTCTTCTTTTAATAATAATTGTTGGTTGCGTGCAATACGTTCTGAAAAATCATCTGGAGTCTGATAAGCTTTATCAAACGGAGTAACAGTTAATGAATCTACTCCGGCAAGAGCTGCACTCATTGCTTCTGTCTGAGTACGAAGCAAGTTTACATGTGCATCCAGCATCGTTAAATTGAAAGAAGAAGTCTCTGCATGTACTTTCATTTTTGCAGCACAACGACATTCACCATCTTCAGCTGTATTAGAACAATTGTCTTTTGTGCAAACTGGTTTGTATGAGCTTACAATGTTGGCCCATAACATACGTGCTGCACGGAACTTAGCTATTTCAAGGAAGTAGTTAGAACTGATACCGAAGTTGAACTTAATTTTCTTTGCAGCAATAGTTGGTGTAATTCCTGCTTCAACTAATAAATTCAGATATTCATTACCCCATGCTAAAGCATATCCAAGTTCCTGAGAAATATAAGCTCCAGCATTATTCAGAGATAATGCATTAACACTGATAACTCTGTAGAAAGGCAGAGTTTTTGTTGCTTCAATCAATGCCTTAGCTGTTTCTACCAGATTACCTTTTTCTTTGCCTTTAGTCAGCATCTTATTAAAGTAATCATAATTGATAGAGCCTTTTAGCTTTGTTGAGTCATAGTTCTTTTTCTGGAAATAAGCAACCAATAACTCTGCTAGTTCAACAGAATGGCTTTGACAAGTAGAAAAGTTTAATTCTACACATTCAGCACAAATATCATTGAGTAACGTTTCTATGAAATCAGCATTTACATCTTTTCCTTTAATGCTGAATCCTAAGGAATCAATACCTTTATTTAAAATGTCTAATGCTTTGGTGTTAGCCTCTTTAGGACATTCAACGCGAATGTTTTGGCGGACAAACCAAGTATTGTCTTTTTTTGTTCCCCGAAGATAAGGAAACTCTCCTGGTAAGCTGTCGGTTGTTTTCAGACTTTCCAGATCTTCCATCCTGTAGAATGGTTTAACTTTAAATCCTTCGTTTGTTTTCCAAACGAGCTTCTTTTCGAAGTCAGCACCTTTCAGGTCGGCTGTTACTTTTTCCATCCATTTGCTAGTGCTTACGGGCGAAAAGTCCGAAAAGAGTTTTTCATTACTATCTGCCATAGTTTATTGTATTAATTACAAGATTAATAAATGTATTTAATATATTAATTTATCTAAGTGTGAAGTGCAAAGATACTTATTTACTTATAATAGGATACTTTTTTTTAGGAAAATTCAAGTAGCTTAATATATTACTTGTCATTTTAATAATTTTATAATAAAACAAGGATAGAAATATTTGATCTGACGAGATAGAATAACTACCTTTGCGCAAAATTTTAAATTGATACTTTATACACTATGGATTGGTTGATTAAATTGCTAACAGACCCAGATTCAGTGGCTCACATTGTTCTTCTTTATTCTTTTGTTATAGCTGCTGGAGTTTTATTAGGGAAGATTAAATTTTTCGGGATTTCTTTAGGTGTTACTTTTGTGCTGTTTGTCGGCATTTTAATGGGACATTTCGGTCTTAATGTTAACACTGAAGTTCTTCATTTTATGAGGGATTTTGGTTTAATTTTATTTGTTTTTTGTATTGGTTTGCAGGTTGGACCCTCTTTCTTCTCTTCATTTAAGAAAGGTGGTATGACAATGAATATGCTGGCCGCTTCAATTGTTCTGCTAAATATTGCTGTAGCATTGGGATTGTTCTATGCTCTTAACGGAAGAGTGCAATTGCCAATGATAGTTGGTATTCTTTCAGGCGCAGTTACAAACACCCCAGGTCTTGGTGCTGCTCAGGAAGCATTAAATCAGCTTCAGGCATCGGGTGTAATTCACGAAGTTCCAAAAATTGCGTTAGGTTATGCAGTAGCTTATCCACTTGGGGTTGTAGGAATTATTGGTGCTATTATTCTGATACGCTTTATTTTCAGAATTGATTTTGCTAAAGAAGAAGCTGAATGGAATGCAGTAGCAGATGATAACCAGAATAAGCCTCGCTTGATGCACCTGGAAGTAAATAACTCAGCTGTTTTTGGCAAAAAAGTATCTGATATTATGGATACTGCAGGATGCTCATTTGTTGTATCTCGTATTCTTAAAAATGAAAAAGTTACAATACCAAGTTCTGAAACTGTACTTGAAGAAGGTAATCAGATATTTGTAGTTTGTTCAGAAGTTGATGCTGATACTATTATTTCATTAATAGGAAAAGAAGTGTTTGTAAACTGGGAAGAACTTAATTCTCCAATGGTGTCAAGACGAGTATTGGTTACAAAATCTGAAATGAACGGAAAGAAACTTGGACAGCTGAAACTTCGTAATCTTTATGGTGTGAACATTACTCGTATCAACCGTTCAGGTGTGGATCTATTTGCTAACCCAAACTTGGTTCTTCAGGTTGGTGACCGTGTTACAGTTGTTGGTTCTCAGGATGCAGTTGAGCGTGTTGCTACTGTAATGGGTAACTCAATGAAACGCTTAAACGAACCTAATATTGTTACTATCTTTATCGGTATATTATTTGGTATATTGTTTGGTAGTCTTCCAATTGCTTTCCCAGGAATGCCTACTCCTGTTAAATTAGGTTTGGCAGGCGGCCCTCTGGTTGTAGCTATTATTATTGGTCGTTTCGGTTATAAGTTTAACTTGGTAACTTACACAACCCAGAGTGCCAACCTTATGTTACGTGAGATTGGTATTACTTTATTCCTTGCTAGTGTTGGTATTGGTGCAGGAGGTGAATTCTTTAAAACTGTTGTTGAAGGAGATGGCCTGTTGTGGGTAGGATGTGGATTCCTTATCACCTTTATTCCATTAATAGTTGTTGGATCTATTGCTCGCAAAATTTTCAAGATTAACTATTTTATGTTGATGGGACTTATTGCCGGTAGTAATACAGACCCTCCTGCATTAGCATATTCTAATCAGGTTTCAAGTAGTGATGCTCCGGGTGTTGGATATTCAACTGTATATCCACTGGTAATGTTTTTGCGTGTATTATCTGCACAGTTGATTATACTTATGTTTATGTAAGAACTACATATAATTATATAAATAAAGGGGTTGTTCAGAAACAACCCCTTTTTTGTGCATTTTCTTTGAGAATCAATCAGAAGCCGTTTTAAAATATTCAAATTACAAATACTTAATTTTACTTTTTAAAAGACTCTTTATTGAAGCTTGGTTAGATTCCCAGCTTCTTTTCTATAAATAGTTTAATGAATGCAACTGTTTCATCAATGCCAAGAGATGATGAATCAATACAAAGGTGATATGTGGCTGCTGCTCCCCATACTTTATAGCTGTAATAATTATAATAAGCTGCCCGTTCACGATCGGTCTTCTCTATCAAATCTTCAGCTTTCCCAGAATTAATAACTTTTTCCTTGCAAAGACGTCTAATCCGCTCTTCCTTGGATGCTGAAATGAAGATGTTTACACACCGAGGATGATCACGCAAAATATAATCAGCACATCTTCCTACAAAAAGGCATGACTTTTTTTCTGCTAATTCACGAATTACATCACTCTGTATCTTGAATAAAGCATCATTGCTCAAACAATTATTATTAGGGATTGAACCATCATTAATAAAAGGAAATCGCATCCCCAAAAGTCCTCCAACAATGCTTTGCGATGTTTTCTCATCAGCTTTTTCAAAGAATTCTTTGCAGAGACCACTTTCTTTTGATGCTATATTAATCAGTTCCTTGTCGTAAAAATCAATGTGCAGTTGTGCGGCAAGTTTAGCACCTATTTCCCGGCCACCACTACCTAACTGGCGGCCAATATTTATCACATATTTGTTATTCATGGTGAATGTATTTGGTTAAAGTAAATATAATGATTAGACAAACAGATGCAAAGATTATTAATGCAAATTCCAATTATTACGTTTACATAAATAACATTTTAAAGAAGTTTCCTCTATAAAATTTCTAATTGTTCTTTTAATTTCGAATAATATCTTCTTGAAGCATGAATGTCTAAATCATTGAATGGTGGGTATAAAATGCATTTTAATGTTTTATTTTCAATAGATGAGATATAGTCAACATTAAGTATACATTCCTGATTAATTTGCATGAACGAAGGACTAAAAGCCAGTAAATCTTTGGCTATAATACCTGTTCTTAGTTTCTGCACAGATAAATCGGTCATTGTGATTTGCCAGCTTCTAAATCCATCTATATATTGAAAACAAAGAACTTCACTGGCTTTTAGAAATAATAGCCCTGAGATTGTTTGCAGAGCAAATTTCTTATCATTTTTCATTAAGCGTAGAATAGATTGTTCAATATTTGTTTTTTCTTTCTCCGGTTGCGTTTTAATACGCTCTATGATTGCTGAAAGTTCTTCTGGCTGATAAGGTTTCATTAAATAGTCGAAAGCGGATGAGCGCAATGCGTCAAGCACATATTTATCGTAAGCACTATAGAATACGATATACATTTCAGGATGTATTAAAGTTCGGATTTCGTGTAATAGTTCAAACCCATTCATTTTAGGCATTTCAATATCTAAAAAAAGTAAATCAGGTTGGTATTGAACAATTATTTTTTTTGCTTTTTCAATAGATGTAGTAGTCTCAATTACCTGAATTTCCGGATAATTAGTAAGATCCTTGTTCAGTGTTGTAATCGAATTACTTTCGTCGTCTACTATAATTGTAGTTATTGTTTTTTTCATAGTTCAAAATTGTATTTATAAGGAATAATAATCGTAACTCTTGTACCATGTAAATCGGGAGAAAAGTTCTTCATATCTTCAATGTTGAAATACATTTTTTCCTGATTCTTTTGATTTAATAATTCTGTAGTTTGGAATATAACCTTAAGTCCTGTTCCGGTACTGTTTTTATCTCCAATGTGTGCTCCCGGATTATACCCTGAACCGTTATCAATAATAGTGATATAAAGAAAACTGTCATCAGCAGAAATATCAATGTTTATATGTGCATCTTTCATCTCCTCTCTGAAAGCATATTTAATGGAATTTTCTATTGGTATCTGGATAATCATTGACGGAATTAACGTATCAAAGGGAACATTCTGAGATATATTCCAATTGATATCTACTTTTCTACTATTGATATTTTTACGGAATTCAATGTAGTTTTTTACAAATTCAATTTCTTCTTCAAGTGATACTGCAATTTTTTCGGAAGCAATCAGGTTATTACGTAATGACAGAGCCAATTGTCTAAACAAATGCACCAGATTATCGTCTTGTTTGAAAGTTGGCATTACAGCATTTAACATGTTAAACAAGACGTGCGGAGAAATCCGGTTACGAATGTTTTCCATGCGTAGTTTAGCTATAGTAGAAAACTGCTTGGCAAATCTGGACTCTCTTTTTTTGCGATTTAAATAAATTGCAATGCAGATTATTATTGCACCAGTTATTAATAAAGATAATGAGAGTATACTTATCAATCTCATCTTTTGCAGATCAGCTTTGTTTTCTGAAAGAATGATATTATGTTTAAGTTTGCTGGTATCTTGACTATATCGGGCGTTTAGTTCTGAGATTGCACTCGAAAGTGTTCTTCTTCGGACAGAATCATTATAATTATCAACTTTTGTTCTATAGTAATATGCATTATGAAAATCACATTTTTTTTCGTAATATAATTCTAATCTTTTATTGTAAAGATGAATATATTCAAGGGTTATTTTTGATAAATCATATTTCTTGTTTAATAATTTATGTGCGTTTCTTAAATCATTCTTTAGTAATGCCAATTCGGCATAAAGCCCGTTTAAGTAAAAAGAATAATTTAAATTTTGATTTGATTTGGAAAAAAATAAATTAGCTTTATCCAGGTGATGCTTGGCAGAGTCGGGCTGATTGAGCAAAAGATAAATACTTCCTACATTGCATTCTGTAATTCCTCTGTAAATGCTGAATTTAAAGTCCTGAGTTTTTACATTTGCTTCTTTATACCATTTCAGGGCATCTTTGTAGTTTTTAATTGCTTCGTAATAGCTAGCTCGTAGACTAGCGAAAATAAATTGCCTGGATGGTGGCATTTTTTTATATCTTTTCTCAGCAATATTGAAATAAATGTTAGACTGATTATAATTGTTGAGATTTAAGTAGACCTTGGCTAATCCTGTCTGAATTAAGAAATATGCTTCGCTGTTGTCGCTTAAAATATTTGCTGTCTCTTGTGCTTTTTTATAGTAAAGAACTGATGACGTATAATTTCCTTGTGATATATGGTTGTAAGCCTGTCGAATGCAGATATCCGCTAATCTCTTATACTCTTTTGCCTTAAAAGCTTTTATATTAGCTTCATTCAAATAATATTGTGCAGAATCAATATTACTTATAATTGAAAGAAAAAGTCCTTTATGATAATAGGCATCAATTTTTAACTTATTCAGTCTTGTAGTATCTGAGAAGTTTTTATTGCAAAAATGAATTGTCTTATTATTTAATAATAATGCAGAGTCTATATTATTATCCTGGAAATAGGCATAACTAATGCACTGAGTTAATTTGTAGTAATTAATGCTGTCTGTTATTACTTGTCTGATTTTAAGCAGCCTTTGCCTGACAATGTATGGATGTTCTAACGATAGTTCTTCATAATGCTCTGTTAAAGAGTCTGCATAAGCATATTTGTCAACTGTCCTTTCCCTATCTTTAGTGTGGCAGCTAACAATCAATAAACATAAAATACAAATGAAAAAAGTACTTCCTCTCCGTTGCAGCATATAATTTATCAGCATTAATCCATGTGTATACCGCAAATATATGCAAAAAAAAGTAAATATTATATTTTTTTACAACTATTTTTATTCAGAGTAGCAAACTTTTTTTACCCCCAGACTTATAAGTACTATAGCGGCAATAAGTAATGATTTTAAATCAAGATGTGCAATACTGCTTTGCATTGTTCCACTGTATGCTTCGCGCAATATATTGAGTATTGCTTCCAGGCCATTAAATACAAAGAATAAAATAATAGCAACAGCAGTACAGAATGCTGCCCACATATTTGAAAGTTTATCTACCCGGTTGGGCAAATGGCGCATAACTCTGTTAGAAAAGCCATTATCATTAATCTCCTTCTTCTCATTCTGGAAGAATTGGCTAATCATTTTATCATCAATTTCTGTCATAACCATTTTGTTTTAAGTAAATCGCTAATTTTTCTTTGCCTCTTGACAAGTGTGATTTTACTGTACCTGTCGGGCTTCCTATAATCCCTGCAATCTTATCGATACTCACATCCTCCATGTAGAATAATGTGATGCAGGTTCGTTCCACTTCCTTTAGCATCTTGAGTGACTTATAAATATCCATCTTTTCTCCCACATTCTCTTGCTCCGTGCTGTGCATTGCATCTACTTCCCGTGCGTCAATTTCAGATGTCTCTTTACGGCTGCGAATATAATCATAAAAGACATTATATGCAATTCTGTAAAGCCAGGTTGAGAAATTTGAAAGATTTTTAAATGATGAGATATTTGTATAGGCTTTAATAAATGTTTCCTGTGCCAGGTCATCACTCAATTCGCTGTCGCCTAACGTTTGGTTAAGAAAAAACCTTCGAACTTGCGATTGGTATTTCTTAACCAACGTGTCGAAGGCCTTGGTGTTTTTAAACACCACGACCTGTGCGACTAACGATATATCGTTCAATTGGCTCATTCTTCGTCTGACTTTTGTTCTGGATTATTCTTTTCAAAAGGTTTCTGCTTGTTTTGTGTGTAATGGATTACAATTTGTCCAATACCCATAAACATAATCATAAAGCCAATACATCCAAGTCCGAATTCACCGGTCAGTGCCCAGAGGAAGATTCCTAATCCTAAACCAAGGAAAGCGTTTTTAACTCCTTTAGTATAAATGTCTGTAGCTCCTTGTACTTCTTTAAATAACCCTTCCGGAATGTCTTTCCCATTCTCAAGTGCTTTTTCTGCTAAGCGGTATTGGGCTTGTTTATCTTTATGTCTATACCAGAAAATGAAGAAAATGATCAATACCGGAACTGCACACCCAAAAATAATTGCTACGATTGGAATTAATAGTCCTTCAGAATCTTCAAAAGGAATTCCATGGAACTCTTCTTTCACTGATTTTAATTCACCACTGTAGTTTTGTGCTTCAGAATCTGTTGCGGCCGAGTCGGCAGATGTACTTTGCACGGTCAACGTAACATTTGATGTGTCTTTTGTAACTGTTGCCTTCTTTGGTGAGGCTTGCCCCATCATTGAGATGCTAACTGCGAACATCATCATGAATGCAATCATAAATTGTTTCATATTCTTTGGTTTTAATTAGTTTAATACTTCATTTATTTAAACTTCAACTATTAGACGTAACATGTTGCATGGAAAGTTGCAAATAGACGAATTATTTTTTATTTTTCCATAAGAAAAATTGAGAATAAAGTATATTTGCACCATAAATACAATCAGATGAAGCTACCTCAACCCTTTATAGAACAAACAAAAGCACTTTTGTGCGAAGAATATGCAAACCTTGAAAGCGCATTACAGGAAGAATCACCAGTGAGCGTTCGTGTGAATAAAACAAAGCCTTTTTTACACAATGAAACTATGAATGTACCATGGTGTTCCAGCGGTTTTTATTTAGGGGAACGTCTTACTTTTACTTTCGATCCATTGTTTCATGCAGGTTGCTATTATGTACAAGAGGCATCTTCTATGTTTGTGGAGCAGATTATTAGAAACTATGTAACCGAACCGGTTGTGGCACTCGATCTTTGTGCGGCTCCCGGAGGAAAATCTACTCATCTCCGCAGTCTTTTACCGGAAGGGAGTTTTCTTGTTGCTAATGAGGTTATTCGTAATCGATCTCAAATTTTAGCTGAGAATCTTATAAAATGGGGGCATCCGGATGTTGCTGTTACTAATAACGATCCGGCCGACTTCTCTGATTTAGGTACACTCTTTGATTTGATTCTTACTGATGTGCCATGTTCAGGCGAAGGAATGTTCCGTAAAGATCCTGGTGCCATTGAAGAGTGGAGCCCTGAAAATGTAACAATCTGCTATCAACGCCAACGTCGTATTATTGCAGATATCTGGCCTGCCCTGAAACCGGGAGGTATTCTTATCTACAGTACTTGTACCTATAATCTGATGGAAGATGAAGAGAATATTGAATGGATAAAGAAAGAATTGGGTGCAGAGTCATTGTTTGTTGATGTTCCTCAGGAATGGGGAATTACGGGAAATCTTGCCGGAACAGATACTTCCGTTTATCGCTTTCTGCCTCACAAAACCAAGGGAGAAGGCTTTTTCCTTGCAGCCCTGCGCAAGTTAGGAGAAGATGAAACTCAACCTATGCGGACAAAATCATCTAAGAAGAACAAAAAAGAAAAACCTTTAGAGATTCCTCAACAAGCGAAATTGTGGCTTCAGCATCCTGAAGATTTTAATATTGAAAGAAGAGGTGACTTTATTGTAACATGCCGGAAAAGCTATGCAGAATTAATCACTCTTCTGTACCAGCAATTAAGAGTAGTTCATTCCGGTATAATTATTGGTGAAGTTAAAGGAAAAGACCTCATACCTCACCAATCCTTGGCAATGAGTAATGAATTGAACACCAATGAATTCTCTTCTTGTGAACTGACTTATGAACAGGCTATCTCTTATTTAAGAAAGGAAGCTATAGTGTTGGATGCAACAGTTCCTAAAGGATATTTGTTATTACAATATAAAAATGTTCCGCTAGGGTTTGTGAAAAATATAGGTAACCGGGCTAATAATCTATACCCACAGGAATGGAGAATCCGTAGTGGCTATCTGCCTGAAGAAGTTCGCTGTATATAATCTTATTACAAAGATATATTCTTTCACTATTTTCTGTTGATCATAATTTGAGTCATTAACAATATAAATTGCATCTTATGAAAACAATGTCTGGAAAGCGAGTATTCGTTACCGGCGGATCACAAGGAATTGGTCGAGGAATTGTGGAGGCTTTTGTTTCAGCAGGAGCAAATGTTGCTTTTTGCGATATCAGCGAACCCGATTCTTCTTTTCTTTCGTCAGAAAATAGTCTTTTCTATAAAGTTGACGTAACAAACGAGAAAGCACTAACGGAAGTTATTAAACAGCTTTTTGCCAATTGGGGTGATATTGATATCCTTATAAATAATGTAGGTATCAGTGAGTTTTCTCCTTTGACAGAAACTCCGGTGCAGCAGTTCGACAGAATTATTGCTACTAATCTGCGACCGGTCTTTATTACTTCAAGACTGTGGGCTTTGCATCGTTCAGAAATGGAAGCATTACCCCTTTATGGACGTATTATAAATATTGCATCTACCAGATTCATAATGAGTGAGCCGGGTAGCGAAGGTTATGCAGCATCAAAAGGAGGAATTGTATCGCTGACTCATGCTTTAGCTCTTTCGTTATCAAAAACTCATATTACCGTAAATTGTATTAGTCCCGGATGGATTGAGACAAAAGATTACGATTCTCTGACTGTGGCCGATCATGAACAACATCCATCAGGAAGAGTTGGAACTCCTCAAGATATAGCCAGGGCATGTCTCTTTTTGTGTGATCCGGATAATAACTTTATCAATGGTCAGAATATGGTAATTGATGGGGGGATGACGAAGAAGATGATTTATGTGTAATTGGATCTCTAAATCCTTCTCATGAAATAAAAAAATATATTTTCATCCCTCATCTATCACTTTTTGAGTTTAATTATCTAAAAATAAGACTGCTGTAAAGGTGAGGGATGAAAAATAACCATCACTTATCCATCACTTTTGCTGTGATCTCTCACCAATTCGCTTCTTATATTCTTGAATTGGAAATCCATAAACTGAGTTTCGCAAAAAAGGCAAGCTCCCGCCTGCTTTCAAAAAGCAGGCGGGAGCTTGAATATTATTCACCAATGATTTTTAATCATTGCCCAATAAATAAAATCCATTCACCAATGATTTTCCAGGCATTCACCAATTATCCCATAACAGTGGCAACAACCCTTCTTTCTCCACCATAATTCCGGAATTCACAAAGATAAATGCCTTGCCATGTTCCCAGGTTTAACCGACCGTTGGTGATAGGAATTGTAATGCTTGAACCAACTATTGTTGACTTAGTATGAGCAGGCATATCGTCATCGCCTTCAAGAACGTGTTCATAATAAGGTTCGCGTTCTTTAACCAGGCGATTGAATGTGGATTCCAAATCTGTTCGCACATCAGGATCTGCATTTTCATTAATGCTCAAAGCAGCAGAAGTGTGCTTGATAAACAAATGAAGCAGTCCAGTTTTTGGCAGTTCAGGCAGATTTTTTATGATCTCCTGAGTAACCAGATGAAAACCTCTTTGCCTGGCTTTAAGTGAAAATTCAGTCTGAGCAACCATATTTCTTTATATTTGGTTAATCAATATCAATCCAATCTTTTATTCTGGATATTATTTGTTTCGTTCCAATTCATTCAATGAATCCATTTTCTTCTTTTCAAGGAATTCATAAATACCACATAAATGTTCTGTTACCTTCTTATTGCCGAATTCATAAACCTTAGTTACCAGTCCGTCAAGGAAATCACGGTCGTGTGATACCACGATAAGTGTTCCATCGAAATCCTTCAAAGCAGCTTTCAGAATATCTTTTGTCTTCAGGTCGAGGTGATTGGTTGGCTCATCGAGAATAAGCAAATTAACCGGTTCAAGCAATAACTTGATCATAGCTAAACGAGTACGCTCACCACCCGATAATACTTTTACTTTTTTGGTAGATTCCTCACCACCAAACATAAATGCTCCGAGCAAGTCGCGTATTTTATTTCGGATATCTCCTACAGCCACATCGTCAATGGTTTGGAAAACGGTTAGATTCTCATCCAACAACGATGCCTGGTTCTGTGCGAAATAACCAATCTGTACATTGTGTCCTAAAGTCAGCGTTCCGGTATGCTCAATCTCCTTCATGATACACTTCACTAAAGTAGATTTACCTTCGCCATTCTTCCCAACAAAAGCTACTTTATCGCCACGTTCTATAGTCAGATTGGCATTGCTGAATATAAGTTTTTCACCATAAGTCTTGCCCACACCGTCCATGGTTACAGGGTAATTACCAGAACGTGGAGAAGGAGGAAACTTTAAACGTAGAGCGGAAGAATCTTCCTCGTCTACTTCAAGTATCTCAAGCTTTTCCAGCATCTTTACCCTACTTTGTACCTGGTTGGTTTTTGAATAAGTACCTTTGAAACGTTCTATGAATTCCTGATTTTCAGCAATCATTTTCTGCTGATCTTCAAAGGCTTTTTGCTGTTGCTCGCGTCTTTCAGCACGAAGCTGTAAGTATTTGGAGTAATTAACTTTGTAGTCGTAGATACGTCCCATGGTTACTTCAATGGTACGTGTGGTAATGTTATCCACAAATTTACGGTCGTGGCTGATAAGGATAACAGCTTTGGCACTGTTAATAAGGAAATCTTCCAGCCACTGAATAGATTCAATATCGAGGTGATTAGTAGGCTCATCCAATAAAAGAACATCGGGATTTTGCAATAAGAGCTTGGCAAGTTCAATACGCATACGCCATCCACCGCTGAAATCGCTTGTCTGTCGGTTGAAATCTTCACGCATGAAACCTAGTCCTAAAAGTGCTTTTTCCACATCCGCTTCATAATTGGTGGCGTCAATGGCATAGAATTTCTCGCTTAAAGCAGAAACGTTTTCAATAAGCTCCATGTAGCTGTCACTTTCGTAGTCGGTTCTTGTTTCAAGTTCCTTGTTCAGCTTTTCAATTTCAGCTTCCATTTCATGAAGGTGAGAAAAAGCCTGCGCTGTCTCTTCAAAAACAGTTCGTCCGTCCTCCGTCATCAAGTGCTGAGGCAGATAAGCAATCACGCTATCTTTCGGAGCTGAAATTTTTCCTCGGCTGGGTTGACGTGCACCGGCAAGAATCTTTAATAAAGTACTCTTTCCTGCACCATTCTTACCCATCAAGGCAATACGGTCTTTTTCATTAATCACAAAAGAAACGTCACTGAAAAGGGTGGTTCCCCCGAACTCTACTGTTAATCCGTCTACTGAAATCATTCTTATTTTTGCTAATTAGGGCGCAAAGGTAGTGAATTTTTGTCTTTCAGAAAATTGTAAATAGCATATTGTGACCTAATTGGTGGTTCTGATGGGTTATATTTAAATTTGTTTTGCAGGTCGGCATCCACAAAACAGGCTTTTTGGTTATCTTTTAACTGAATATTCAGAATATCAATGACATCTCTTTTTAAATTTTTATCCAGAATCGGAGTAACTGCTTCTATTCTGTGGTAGAGATTTCGCTTCATCCAGTCGGGAGAACCAATAAACACCTTTGGATCTCCTCCGTTATGGAAGTACCATACCCGGGCATGTTCAAGGAAACTATCCACGATTCGGGTTATGCGAATGTTTTTGCTGTATGGTTGACCGGGAATGAGACAGCAAATTCCGCGTATTATGAGTTCTATTTCCACACCATGTTCCGATGCACGGTAAAGTTCATCAATCATAATCTGATCTTGTAAGGCATTCATCTTAAGAATTATTTTGCCTCCTCTGCCTTGCTCAGCCAATTCTATTTCATGGTTTATTAGTTTAGTGAGCTCCTGAATAAGGTTAAACCGCGCAACCAAAAGCTGCTTAAATTGTGGATGTTCCACCTTTTTTTCCAGAATAAGAAATAAAGTATGCAAGTCTTCCACAATCTCATTATTAGATGTAAAAATGCCGATATCAGAATAAACCTTTGCTGTTTTTTCATTAAAGTTACCGGTGCTTACATAAGCATAACTAGGTACATTCTCTTGTTTATCACTATGTCTCAGCACCAGCGCCACCTTGGCGTGTACCTTTAATCCCGGAATGCTATAGATAATATTAATACCTGCATTTTGCATCATTTCAGCTGTTTCCAGATTATTCTCTTCATCAAAACGAGCTTTCAGTTCCACAAATACAGTTACCTTTTTGCCGTTCTGGGCAGCACTGATTAATGTGTTTATCACTGCAGAGTTCTCGGCTACTCTATATTGAGTAACCATTATTTCTTTAGTCAGAGGATCATGTGTAGCCTCATAAAGAAAATGGATAAAATGCTCAAAAGAGTGATATGGAAAATTAACCAGCAGATCTTTCTTTTTCACGTACTGAAAGATGGAAGAATGCCTGTTCAGACAATTAAGTCTCATTGGTTGAGGCTTCTCATTTATTTGTAAGAGCTTGTTGGGATTGGGTAGCTTAATTAAATCCTCAAGATTTAAATGGCTATCTCCTAAAACCAATTCGTTTCTGTTTATATGGAAGGCATCTATCAGAAATTCAAGAAAGTCATCAGGCATAGAGCGATCGTAAACAAAACGGCATACTGCTCCAATTTTACGCTTCTTCACCTTCTTTTTTACTTGCTCCACAATGCTTCCGCTTATAGTATCGTCAATAAGAATATCAGCGTCTCGGGATATCTTGACACAGTAACAGTTGTCTACTTCATATCCTGGGAAAATACTTCCTATATTGGCTTTGATAATATCTTCGATATACATAATGTAATAGTTTCCATCATGCTGAGGCAGTTCAATAAAGCGGGAAACCTTACTATAAGGCATTTTAAGAACAAAGTATTGCTCGCGTAAAGGATCATCAATTGCGCAGTTCTTTTTATATAAACGCACAGCAAGATATAATCTGTTATCCCTCAGGAATGAAACAATCTCACCTTTGGATATAAGAACCGGTTGCAAAAATGGAAAAACTTCTTCGTTAAAGAAGTTGCTGATAAACTCTTGGTGGAAAGGTTCCACATCTTTACTTTGATAGAAGATAACATTGTTCCTTCGTAGCTCGGGAAGTATTTTTTGTTCATAAATACGTACCCTTTCTTCTAGCTGCTTATTCACTTCTATGTTTATATCTTCTAATATTTGCTGAGAAACCTGTATAGATTCTTCATCGGTCCTGGCTCCTGAAACATTCGCTTTATGGTCTGCCACACGTATTTTATAGAACTCTTCCAGGTTAGAAGAATAAATAGCAATGAAATTAATACGTTCATAGAGTGGAAGCTTGTCATCATTAGCCTCCAGCAGCACACGATAATTAAACGATAGCCAACTAATATCGCGTTTAAAGTATTGATAAGAATGTTCCATAGCAGCGATTTTGCCGTAAATATAGTATATTTGCAAACATAAATAGCAAAAAAATGGTAAGAATTGGTTTATTGTCAGACACTCACGGTTACTGGGATGAAAAATACCTGAAATATTTTGAGAATTGTGATGAAATTTGGCATGTAGGAGATATAGGATCAATGGAAGTTGCAGAGAAACTGGCAGCTTTTCGCCCCTTAAGGGCTGTGTATGGGAACATTGACGGACAGGATATTCGCAAGACTTATCCGCAGATAAACCGTTTTACTATTGAAGGCGCCGAAGTTTTAATGAAGCACATTGGTGGTTATCCCGGGAATTACGATCCTTCTATTCGTGGAAGTATTTTGGTTCGTCCTCCAAAAATATTTATCAGCGGGCATTCACATATATTGAAAGTAAAGTATGACAAAACTCTTGGCATGCTTCACATTAATCCGGGTGCAGCCGGTATCTATGGTTTTCACAAAGTACGTACCATGGTTCGGTTTGTTATAGATAATGGGGAGTTTAAAGATCTGGAAGTAATTGAACTGGCAGGATAATCTGTACGTAGAAATGTTATCTTCTGTTTTTTATTTTGCTATGTCAAAAAACTTTCCGTAATTTGCGTTTTGTAACAAAAAGAACAATCTATGAAAGGAATAATTCTTGCCGGAGGAAGTGCAACTCGTCTTTATCCGCTTTCCAAAGCCATATCAAAACAAATCATGCCTGTGTATGATAAGCCGATGATTTATTACCCGTTGTCTACATTGATGCTGGCTGGAATTCGTGAAGTTTTGGTTATTTCTACTCCTCGTGATCTTCCTATGTTTAGAGACTTGCTGGGAACAGGTGAAGAGCTTGGCATGAAATTTGAATATAAAATTCAGGAAAAACCAAACGGACTGGCACAAGCTTTTGTTTTGGGAGCAGAATTCCTGAATGGCGAACCGGGATGTTTGATTCTGGGTGATAATATGTTCTACGGACAAGGATTCTCATCGATGCTTCATCGTGCGGCTAGCATTAATAAAGGTGCATGCATCTTTGGTTATTATGTAAAAGATCCTCGTGCTTATGGAGTGGCCGAGTTTGATGAAACCGGAAAAGTTATCTCTCTGGAAGAGAAACCGGAAAACCCAAAGAGCAATTATGCGGTTCCCGGTCTTTATTTTTACGACTCAACCGTAACAGAGAAAGCTGCTGGTCTGCAACCTTCTGCCCGTGGTGAATATGAAATTACTGATTTGAATAAATTGTATCTGGAAGAAGGCTCTTTAAAGGTAGAGCTTTTTGGTCGTGGATTTGCTTGGCTTGATACAGGAAACTGCGACAGCTTACTCGAAGCGTCAAACTTTGTGGCAACCATTCAGAACCGTCAGGGATTTTATGTGAGCTGCATTGAAGAAATTGCATGGCGTAATGGCTGGATTTCAACTGAGCAGTTGAATAAGCTTGGACAGCAATTATCAAAAACTGAGTATGGTAAATACCTCATTGAATTAGCAAAAACAAAATAATTATATATGAAAACTTATTTGGTGACAGGGGCTGCAGGATTTATCGGGGCTAACTATCTGAAATATATTCTTGCCAAACATAATGATATTAAAGTTGTAGTGCTCGACTTGCTCACTTATGCAGGTAACCTGGGTACTATTGCCGGAGATATAGATAACACTCGTTGCGAATTTGTAAAGGGTGATATTTGTGACCGCGAGCTTGCTGATAAACTATTTGCTCAATATCAGTTCGACTATGTGGTAAACTTTGCTGCAGAAAGTCACGTGGACAGAAGTATTGAAAACCCTCAGTTATTCCTGATGACTAATATCCTTGGAACACAGAATCTTCTGGATGCAGCTCGCCGTTGCTGGGTGACTGGTAAAGACGAACAAGGTTATCCAACATGGAGAGAAGGAGTACGTTTCCATCAGGTTTCTACGGATGAAGTTTATGGTAGTCTTGGAGCTGAAGGATATTTCCATGAAACAACTCCTCTTTGTCCTCATAGCCCTTACAGCGCTTCAAAAACTAGTGCCGATATGTTTGTAATGGCTTACTTCGATACTTATAAAATGCCGGTAAGTATTACCCGTTGTTCAAATAACTATGGTCCTTTCCATTTCCCCGAAAAACTAATTCCACTTATTATAAAGAATATTCTCGAAGGAAAGAATCTTCCTGTTTACGGAGATGGCAAGAATGTACGCGACTGGTTGTACGTGGAAGACCATTGCAAAGCAATCGATTTGGTTGTTCGCAAAGGTAGAGTGGGAGAGGTTTATAATGTAGGCGGACACAATGAAAAGCAAAATATTGAAATTGTAAAGCTGACTATTGCTACTATTCACCAGATGATGAAAGAGAATGTGGCTTATCGCGAGGTGCTTAAGAAAAAGGAATATAACGAAAAAGGTGAACTCTCTATCGATTGGATTAATGAATCACTGATTACATTTGTGAAAGACCGCCTTGGTCATGATCAGCGATATGCCATTGACCCTACTAAGATAACCAATGAACTTGGCTGGTATCCCGAGACTAAGTTCGAGGTTGGAATTGTGAAAACAATAAAGTGGTATCTGGAGAATCAAGGCTGGGTAGAAGAAGTTACCAGCGGAGATTATCAAAAGTACTACGAAAAAATGTACGGAAACAAATGATAGACCCCGACTCGCAAATCCCCATGGTAGACCTTAAAGGTCAGTATCTGAGAATTAAGCCAGAAATTGATAACGCTATTCAGAGTGTGATTGATTCCAGCGCATTTATAAATGGTCTGCAGGTTGGGGAATTTGCAACAGATTTAGAAAGTTATACGGGAGTACGCCATGTTATTCCCGTTGCCAATGGTACGGATGCTCTTCAGATAGCATTGATGGCACTTGGGCTCCAACCGGGAGACGAAGTTATTGTTCCTGCCTTTACTTATATTGCATCAGCCGAGGTGGTTGCTTTGCTGGGACTGGTTCCGGTGATGGTGGATGTGGACTATGATTCGTTTAATGTAACGGCTGCTCATATTCAAAAGGCTATTACTCCTAAAACAAAAGCTATAATCCCGGTCCACTTGTTTGGACAAAGTTGTCCGATGGAAGAGATTCTTCAATTGGCTGAGGCTAATGATTTGTTTGTTATTGAAGACAATGCTCAGTCCCTTGGTTCTGTTTATTCTTTCTCCGAAGGAAAAGAACAGCAAGCCGGAACAATGGGGCACTTTGGATGCACATCTTTTTTCCCTACCAAAAATTTAGGCTGTATGGGAGACGGTGGTGCACTGATGACGAATGATGACGATCTGGCTTTCCGTGCTAAAATGATTGCCAGTCATGGACAGTCCAAAAAATATGTTCACGATGTAATAGGGTGCAATTCCCGTCTTGATACCATTCAGGCTGCTATTCTGAGTGTGAAACTTCATCATCTGAACGACTATATTGAAGAAAGACAATTGGTAGCAAAACGCTATTATGAAGGACTTTCAGATCTTAATTCAATTGTCCTTCCCCGGAAGATGCCTTATACATCTCATACTTTTCATCAGTTTACCATAAAAGTTACCAATGGTAAACGAGATGAACTGAAGAAATTCCTGGCATCCCATGGAATTCCCAGTATGGTGTATTATCCGCTTCCTCTACAGGAGCAGGAAGCTTTCACTGATATTGTGCGAGAGGGTGAACAACTGCCAAACTCTGAGTTACTTTGCCAGCAAGTACTTTCTCTACCCATTCATACAGAAATGACCGAAGAAGTGCAGAACTTTATTATAGAAAAGATACGCGAATATGCAGAGCAAGGAGAATAACTATTTTGTTCACGAAACTGCAGTGATCGATCTCGGTTGCCAGATAGGTGAGGGGACAAAGATCTGGCATTTCTCACACCTGATGACAGGTTGCGAGCTGGGCAATAACTGCAATATAGGGCAGAACGTAGTTATTTCGCCGGAAGTGATTCTGGGAAACAATGTAAAGGTTCAGAATAATGTATCTGTTTATACCGGTGTTATTTGCGAGGATGATGTTTTTCTGGGCCCTTCATGTGTCTTTACTAACGTAATTAATCCCCGAAGCTTTATTGAACGGAAAGAGGAATTCCGTACCACACTTGTAAAACACGGAGCAACTATTGGTGCCAATGCTACTATTGTCTGCGGAAACACAATCGGCGAATATGCCATGATTGGTGCCGGTGCGGTGGTAACCAAAGATGTTTTGCCTTATGCTCTGGTAACAGGAAATCCGGCACATCAAACGGGTTGGGTGAGTGAATACGGACACAGGCTTTTCTTTAACGAAGAAGGAGAAGCAACTTGTCCGGAAACAGGTCAGCATTACCAGTTAAAAGATGGAAAGTTATTTCCTGCTTTCATTTAAATACTGGTTTCATAATATTATAATGATGGGGTGCTTTAAGGTACCCCATTTGTTTTATATAATAACCCGATGAGTCTTTTTATAAATTCAAAGTCATGTTTTTATTTTGATGTACATCAAAGCACCCTTTTGATGTATATCATCGCTATCGTTTGATATACATCATAATATGTGTTAGATGTACATCAAACATAAAAAAGTAAACGGCTAATTTATAATTATTCCTTTTGATTATTTTTTTTATCCCAGTGATAATCCGATAAATAAAAGCATAGCAAGAATAAGCATATTCCTGGATGTTTCTCCCAAAATAACATTTAGCTCTTTCCTTTTGTGTATTTTTACCAATCGCTGCCAAGTCTTGAAGTGAGAAGCCAAGTAAAACTGTGGGAGTAAGGCTGCCCATAAATGACCTTCAAATACAAAATAAAGGCAAAGCCAGCAGGCAATCATACCTAAGAATAGATAAAGATAACGTCCGAAAGGTTCTCCGAAACGAACCACGACTGTCTTTTTCCCGCTCAAGGCATCAGCTTCCCGGTCTCTGTAGTTATTAACCACAAGTAAAGTGTCAATGGCTAGTCCGCTGATGAGTGAGCCAACAATCACACTGGGAGTAATCGTCAAAGCTTGTACATAATAAGTTCCGCATACAGGAACAAATCCAAAAAATAGCAATACCAAAATATCTCCCCATCCGTGATAAGAGAGAGGATACGGCCCTGTGGTATATAGAAAAGCGAATATAACGCAGACCATGCCTACAATGATCAGCCACCATCCGCCATAGAGTAGAAGTGTGCTGCCTAATGCACATGCCAGAGCTACCACAAGAATAATTCCTATCTTCATAGCAGAAGGAGAAATCCATCCCTGAGCACAAGCCCGTTCAGGTCCAAGACGATCTTCGCGGTCGGTTCCTTTCAGGAAGTCGAACAAGTCATTGATTAAATTGGATGCAATCTGCATAAGGAAAGCAAACAAGCAACATATCAGTGCCGGAAGCCAATTAAACTTTCCGTCGGCAATGGCTAGTCCCGTTCCTATTAATATTGGCACCACTGCTCCGGTCAATGTCTTTGGGCGGGCAGCAAGCAACCATGCTTTGGCAGAGTTCTTTTTTACTGTATCTTTTATATCTTTCATCTTTATCGTATTTAACAGAACAAAGATACAATCATTCTGAAAAATATGCGATATGTATCATAATAATACATTTCTTTTATTTCTATGAAAGTTTTGTTTAACTTTGTTTCCACATTAGGATGAACATCCTTACAGATATCCATATATTGGTTAAGTGTGCTTGATTTTTAATACTTTTATAGCGTAGAATACTCTAATAGTATTAAAAATCAGCGACCTAACCAATTGTTTTTATAACATGATTCATCATTTTGCAATGATTTAAATGTTTATCTAGCGAGGTATTGTTACTATTTCTATATCAAAATTTAATACGATGAATAAATATATTGATAACTCACTTTTACTTATTGCTTTGTGTATAATCCTGGGATTATCTTCGTGCAATCGTTCCCAAAATTTATTGCAGAGAGCTGAAGCAATCATGGAAAGCAATCCCGACAGTGCATTAACTCTTTTGCGGGGCATCAAGAATCCGAATAAATTAAGCAAATGCAATCATGCCCTATATACGCTACTCATGGCTCAGGCAATGGATAAAAAACAACTTGAAATAACCGACAACGCTTTTCTGGATGATGCTGTACAATATTTCTGCAATGCCAACGATTCCCTTCATGCTGTCAGGGCATTGTATTACGCAGGCAAGGTAAACGATGGGATGAAGAATGCAGAGCAGGCCACCCTGTATTATTTAAAAGCAAGCGATTGGGCAAAAAACGGCTCAGACTATAGATGTAAATTTCTGATAAATTATTATCTGGGAGCATTATATTATGACCAGTTACTTTATAAAGATGGGCTGGCAGTCTATCGCGAGGCTTTACGTATCGCAAACCGGCAGAACAATAATGTTTACCGGAGTTTTGCTTTGGCCAAGATTGGTTATGGATTTTCCGGATTGGAACGCAATGACAGTGCTCTGGTTTATAACTTACAGGCATTGGAAGTTGCTAGTAAATATTCCAAAGAGAATGTAAGCACTATATTGAAACAGATAATCTATGCCTATCAGCAAATCAAACGATATGATATCGCCTTGAAATATTGTAATGAAGCGCTCGTCTCTCTTCAGGATAGTGAACCTCTTTATTCATTCTACTGTTTTAAAGGGGAAATCTTTAATGATCTCCATCAGTACGATTCTGCAGTGTATTATCTAAATAAAAGTTTTCAGGACGATCTTATCTATACCAAAGCGTCTGTTTGTTCTGAACTGTCACAGGTTTACAAAGGCAAAAATAATCCAGATAAGGCACTTTATTACATGGAACAATTCAATAATTACCGCGATACCATTGATAAGCAGACTCGCAGTGCGGCAGTTATTCAGATGCAGACACTTTACAAGCACGGAAAGCTGCAGGAAGAGAATGCCCTGCTTAAAGAAACTGATCTTCAGAAAAAGAAATGGATCTATCTAATCTGTTTTCTTTCCACCTTGCTTTTGTCTCTTTCGGGTGTTGCTTATTTTCTTGTTTCCAATAGAAAGCAAAAGTTGATTAGAGTACAGGAAGAACAGATCCGGTTCAATAAAGAACAGATACGCCTGCAAGAAATAGAAAAACTTCAGAGCGATAAAAGAATAGCTCAGCAAGAACTCAAAGAGGTTGAATTGCGTGAAACCTTTTACCGGCAGCTCAATTTTGTTTCGGTTCCGGAACTACGAGGCATTTCAGAAAAAAGAAAAAGAGAGGTGAATGAACATATACGGTTAACGGAAGATGATTGGGCGCATATTATCGAAAATACCAATGCAACGTTCAATGGCTTTGTCGGGCGCCTTAAGAATACCTTTCCCAAACTGAGCGATGCTGACATTCAACTCTGCTGTCTGGTAAAGATGCAACTAAAACAAGCTGATATTGCAGAAATATTCAATGTTGAAAAAGATTCAGTAAAAAAACGAAAAATGCGTATCCGTAAAGATAAAATGTGTCTGGATGGAGATAAAACGCTGGATGAAACGCTTCGTGATTTTTAAATTTATTCAGGAGTTTACCCTTGCTTTTTTACAGATTATTTCTTCCTTGAAAATGTGATAATAAGAAATATTAGATGTTTTATTTCTCAGATGGAACTTCTTTATTATTGTGAATTTTAAAAATGTCCCCCCCTGTTTGTGACTGCTTTTCTTGTTAAATAGCTGTTGTGTAGGGGATTGTGCTTGTTTTGCCTATACCTGATTTGTCCCCCTTATTTTCTTTTTATTCCAGGAAATAACACATACTTTTGCCTTTATAAAGTTAAATGTCTAACTGGAAAATATACACGGGGATGAAAAAACTGGTTTTGTTTACATTGATTTTGTTTAGTCTAAGCGCGATGAAAATACATAGTACCGAACTTCCTAGAGAAGCAAAAGATATTTATCTAAAAAAGACTCAAGGAAATATTCAACCTCCTGTTGTCTCTTTGAATGAATTATTGAGTGAACCAATTGCTGCAACAATTGATGGCTCACTAGTAGAAGTATACTCTCAACTTTCAATTGAAAGCCTTACTGTTACTATTACTAATAAATTAGGGCAGGTGGTATATAGCAGTAGTTCTTATATTGACGAAATAACAGTATTACCAATATCACTGACAGGAAATAATAGTGGTGAGTATAATATTGAAATCCGGTATAGCGACGTGGTTCTTATAGGAAAATTCTATTTAGAATAAATATACCGATTGTTTTTGTATATAGCATTTATGGAATAATTGTTTGATAAAGTAATATTTTTTAGTAAATGATTAAACTAAAAAAAAGAGGGTAGATTCGCTATTATAGGTTAAAATTTGCAATGAAAAGCATTAATCTTGTTATGCTTTTGCTTTTAATATTTGTTGTGTTAGCTATGCAGATTAATATACAACACAAAGAACTGGTTAGGAATATTTTGTGTCGAAATTATTTTTGAGTTTTTCACAAACTAAAATTGTTAAGCTGACTTATAAAAACCAATTATTGCAGTTTGAAAAATATAAAAAGATCTATCCTCTATTGCTTTTAATGCGATTGTACGCTTCATTAATGTTGGTTGAGGATGGGAAATTTAATCTCTGTAGTCAAGACAAAGATTCTTATGTTCTAGAAAATATTCTAATTGACTCACTTGCGATAAATGTGTGAAAAAGCGGAAAAAAGAAATTAGATGAAACAATTCTTTCAAGTAGTAATGCTTTTGGCATTCGGAAACACCATGCAACTTTATGCACAAAAAATCACTGGTAGCATTGTAGATGAAAAAAATACTCCGATTGTTTATGCAAATGTGGTTCTTTTGTCAGTCAGTGATTCAACCTTTCTTCAAGGTACGATAACTAAAGATAATGGCAGTTTTGAACTCGGGATTGCGGATGCAAATCAAGTTCTATTAAAGGTGTCATCCATAGAGTTTGAAACATGTTACAGGACCTGCACAATATGTAATGTGGGTACCATCGTGATGAAAGAACGTAGTCAAATTTTGGGGGAAGTTACGATTAAGGAACATCGTCCTACCTATACGTTTACTGCTGAGGGCTTACAGACAAATGTACAGGGAACTGTTCTCAGCAAATTGGGTACAGCCGAGAATGTATTGAGTTTTATTCCGGGGCTCCAAAAAAAAGGTCATGGCTATGAGGTTTTTGGTAAAGGTTCTCCGGTTATCTACATTGATGGGAGACTTCTGCGTGACGATTCTGAATTGGACCAACTGAAATCCGAAAATATTAAGAATGTAGAATTGATCACAAATCCGGGAGCCAAGTACGATGCTTCGGTCAGAGCTGTGATTAAGATCAAGACGAAAGCCAAAGTTGGTGAGGGGTTGGGTTTTGAGCTTAGTTCCTGTTATTATCAGTCTGAAAACCTAGATCTACGTGATCAGATGAATTGGAACTATCGTCACCGGAAATTAGATTTGTTTGGCACGCTCTATTATTCAAAGGATGAAGGACGAAACGAGAGTTGGCTGACACAGGATGTTTATGTAGATACCTTGTGGCATCAGGATAACTATCAGCTCAACAAAAAAAAATATCAGACATTCTCAAATAAAATAGGTCTTAACTACTCTATTGATGAAAAGAATTCTATCGGTGCTACCTATACACTGAAGCTAAAACCGGACGAACATGCTCATACCATATTTAATACGAATCTCACAGCCAATGGAAAGTATTATGACAAGCTGGAAAATGATATTACGGCTGTTTCCTGCTATCAGCCAGATCATTTGGTTAGTGCCTATTATCATGGTGCTATTGGGAAAACCGAGGTTGATTTTAACAGTGACTATCTATTCAATAAGTATGGTAATAAAGCCAATTTTAATGAAATTAGCCACAATAAGGATAGTCGGGTAGTAACCTCTTCCAGCTTTGAACGTAATCAGATGTTTGCATCCAAGCTAATCCTCGGATATCCTCTGTTTGGAGGTATGTTTAATGCTGGTGCTGAATATACACGTACAAAACGCAATGACGATTATATTAACAATGAGGGTGTTGTTCCCTCTGCTTTCAGTCTGCTTGAGGAACAAAATATCAGTCCTTTTATTGAGTATAGTGTATCTTCTAAACTAGGATCATTATCGGCTGGCCTGCGTTATGAACACGTAAATTTTGATTATAGTGAAGATGGCAAACATATCGATGAGCAAAGCCGGAACTTCTCCAACCTGTTTCCCAGCATTTCCTGGAGTAGAGAACTAGGCAAAATGCAAATGCAATTTAGTTATTCAGCAAAGACTCAACGTCCGTCCTACGAACAACTGAGCAATAACATAGCTTACGGCAACAGATTCACTTTACAGTCGGGTAATCCTTTGTTAAAGCACGAAATAATTCATGATTTATCCTTCATGGGCATATGGAAATTTATCAACTTCAGTTTAAGCTTCAATGATCGTAAAAACGCAATTATTTATTGGGCAGAGCAAATGGACGGGAATCCATCTGTAACCCGTATCTCTTTTAAAAATCTGAATAGCTTAAAAAGTGCTATGGCAAGTATTTCCTTATCGCCTAAAATTGGTTTATGGTCGCCTGAATTCTATATGGGAGTGAACAAGCAATGGCTGAATCTGGAAACTAAAAGAGGCACTTATAAACTGAATGATCCTATATTCTCCAGTAGCTTGCACAATGTGTTTGATTTATCTCATAATTGGACTTTCACTGTGGAAATGAATTATACGAGTAAGGGAGATATGGCCAACTGTTCACAAACAAAGGACGTTTTCTATATGAATGCAGGAGTCATAAAGACATTCTGCCATGACAGGTTTATTATAAAACTGGGTTGCCTGGATATCTTTCATGGAAAGAAAATAGGTGATTTGCTGCAAAACAATCAAATGGCTGCTTTGCAGATTAGCCAATATGATAGTAGGGAAGTCTACCTGACATTAAGATATAAATTCAATGTCACCCGTAGTAAATACAAAGGTACGGGAGCTGGTTCAAGTGAAATAAATAGATTGTAGCCCAATTATGAAAGCTTCCCTTTATCCAAACAACACGACAGTATGCAATGTGGTATTGCCTGTTTACAAATGGTATGCGAGTATTTAGTGTGGAAGTATTTGAAGAAAACGAAAGAGGATGTGTTGAGAAGTAAGATTTGTGTCGTTTGTTTAGAGGAAAGCAAATATAAGATGTAATTATTCGGATAAATAAGTATCTTTGTCAAGTCCTGAAATTAATTGAAATAACAGTTCTTTTTAATAAACTTATTTTAAAATTTAAATTACTACTATGAAAAATTCGTCAATGAAAACAATTCTGTTTGCTGTTTTTACATTTATCTCAGTTACTACAATGGCACAATCTGTAGATTCTTATTCACAGGTTATGAAGAAATATCTGATAGCTACTAATACTCTGAAAAATATGCAGGCTATGGTTCCTCAAATGCTTAAACCTTTTCAAGAAAACTCACCGAATGTTCCTAAAGAATTCTGGGATTCTTTTAATGAGGAGTTGCTAAATGACGTGGTAAACCAGATGACAGAAATGCTGACTCCTATCTATCAGAAGTATTTGACACAAAAGGAACTGGAAAATGTTTTGGCTTTTTATGAATCTCCTGCCGGAAAAAAGATTAGTGATGTAACTCCTAATATAACCAAAGAAGCTGTTCAAGTAGGACAGAATTGGGGTGCCTCTATCGTTACTAAGATTCAAGCAAAGATGAAAGAAAAGGGATACGCAAAATAACGACCAGGGATTTTTAAAATCTTTATATTTTTAGAATCATTATTCTCTTTCTGCTTTACTATAAAAATCTTTAGAGATGAGACTCACATCCTGTGAATAAGCATAACCTTTACCATAAAAAATATTCCGGAAACATTTGACTGTTTCCGGAATATTTTTATTTCAGATTTTATTATAAAAAAACTCTTCAGCAAGGATGATAAAATTTGTCCATCAAAAACAATTATCAACCTTGGTTTTGTCTAAAGTGTCTTACTTAACCCAAACATTAATTATTTCACCGATATACATTTTATGCATTTGCTTGCCGGTCCAGTTTTCTTTTAAGCTTTTATCTGAAATAGATTCTGCTTGTAAAGACTGTGCAACCATCTTTCTACATTCAATAATAAGCCATGCCTGAGAGAAAGCTTTGCTACCACCAGGAGTCGTGATTGGAGTTAGTCCGGAACCTTTTACTTTGTCAGTGTCTTTACCAGACTTGCTACCACAATATTTCAGTGCATCACGGTAAGCTTCTGTATAGAATGTAAGAGTATAAGTATCTTTATTTTCCATTAACTGATAAGTGTAGCGGGTTGGGTTGATAAAGCAGAAAGCAACAGGCTTTTCGTACAGAAAGCCTAATCCGCCCCAACTGGCAGTCATCATATTGAATTTATCTTTATCGCCGGCTGTTATCAGCATCCAGTCTTCAGAAAGCATCTTGACAATGTTTCCCGGAATCTTATCCGGTGCTATCTTTTTATATCCGGCCATTTCATTGGTAGCAGAAGGTGCTTCGTTACTTGCAGAGATGGCAGGGATAGAACTTACATCGGGTTTTGCTGTAACAGAAGGAGTTGCTTCTGCTACTTGAGCTGCAATAGGTTTTGCTCCAATTGCTGTTTGTAGATGAGCAAATGTATCATCAACAAAATCAACAGTCTTTACACGAAACTTGGCGTAACCTCGTAATATTTTAGTTTTCTCTTTATTCAATACTTCTTTATCGCTTATTTGAAGTTCAGCCGGTATTTTTTTATCATTTTCATAATCGTAGAATATCCTTTCAATGTTCATAATACATTTCCCCGGCATGCATGTAGCAATCATCTGATATTTAATTACTGCCCTGTCAAGAGATAGCGAACTTGATTTAAATACCAGATACTCTTCGCCGGATCCTACTATTATTCCTTTTTCTTTATCAGAATAAACCACTCTGCTTTTGTTGTTATTCTTCTTTAGTCGTTTTTCCATCCAGCTCATTACTTTGTCGAAAGCCTGGTCTTTAGAATAATTAGGTAAGTTAAATTCTTTGGAAAACACTACTTTTCCGTCTATTTCCGGAACTGCACCTACCAGGTAATTCTTACTATTCTCATTTTCGTCCTCCTGAGCCTGTATCATTACAGGTAAACAGAAAATAAACAAGACTAAAAGGAATGCTGATTTTTTCATAATGGTTTTATCTTTAGAAAACAAAGTACTATAATTTACAATATTTTATATCCTGCAAACTTATAAATTTTTAGTTGTTAGTTTACCAATTTGATAGAAAATATTTATCAATTGTTTTATGTGAATAGATGATTAACGATTGATTCTTTCCTCTAATAAACAAAGACTCTATCCCAAAAAAGTTTTTTAACCTGATGATTCTTGATTTATATGGTGTATTTTTGTAGCAGATCGTTTCTATTGTTGAATAAATGAATCATAAAATGAGAATTAAACACCTCTTCTTTTGCCTTCTTGTTTGTGAGATATTCCTTGTATCTTGTTCCACCACTAAAAACCTTTCCAGACGGGGGGCGCAGCATGTGAATAAGTACGACTTTTATCACAAAGATATTCCGGAAGCATTTGATGGGTTTCGAATTGCTTTTATTTCCGATCTGCATTACAAAAGTGCTCTTCAGGAGAAGGGATTAATACAATTGGTTCGACAACTGCAAACAATCAATCCCGACTTGATGCTTATGGGAGGGGATTATCAGGAAGGTTGCCAATATGTAACTGAGCTCTTTGATCGACTAGCTGAAGTTCAACCTAAGTATGGTATTGCCGGAGTAATGGGTAACAATGATTATGAGCGTTGTCATGAGGAGATTGTGGAAGAAATGCGGAAGTATGGGATGCGTGTACTTGAACATACTTGTGATACAATAATAAAAGACAGGCAACAGATTATAATTGCAGGAGTGCGTAATCCTTTTGACTTGAAACACAATGGTATTTCGCCGACTCTTGCTCTTAAGCCCGAAGATTTTGTTATTCTGTTAACTCATACTCCCGATTATGTGGAAGATGTGGACGTGTCGAATACCGATCTTGCCTTAGCCGGACATACACATGGCGGACAAGTTACGTTTATGGGACTTTATGCACCGGTAGTACCATCGCATTATGGACGACGGTTTTTGAAAGGGAAGAAGAAATCATCGGCCGGCATTCCGGTAATTATTACCAATGGGATAGGTACTTCATCAAAGAAACTACGAATGTTTGCACCGAGTGAGATTGTGGTGATTGAGTTGCATTGCAAATGACGTGTAATGCAATTGTTAATCCATACCACAAAAACACAATATCATCTCTAGATTTATTCCTCTAAAAATAAAAATCATACTCCAATAAATAAAAATTATTGGAGTATAGTCTAACAAGAAATGTTGAATAATTTTTGAAAAAACGTAACCATACGGATATTCTCAAACAAAATATTGGTTTCAGCATACTATTTTAGTGGAAGATAACTTAAACTTAGTAGCAGATAGAAAATCATCTCCCACTACCTGAAAGGCTTTATAGCAAGCACTTTTAGGAATTTAGTAGTAGATAGGTAGATGATTTTGCATTTTTTTATTTCTGAAGTGCAAAAGGGAATAATTGCAATGATAAAAGAGGATAATTGGCGAAACAGAGTACTTACAAGAAATAACTTTCTTCTTTAATCTTATTATAAACAGCAGGATGCATAAAGTATCTAACATCCTTCCTTTTTTTTATTCCGTCTCTTATAAATGTTGAGCTTATATCTATTTCCGGCACATTAGTAAGCTTTACTGATGTAGGAAGAGTTGATTTATCAACAAAAGATCCCGGACGAGGATAAATCCAAATCTCATTCTCATCTATAATTCGTTGATAATCTTTCCACTTATTGAATATCAGCCAGTTATCAGCGCCGATAATTAGTACAAATTCCCTGTCAGGATAAGCTTTTTTTAGTTCATCGAGTGTATTGCATGTATAAGATGGCTTGGGCAAATGTAGTTCAAAGTCGGAAGCAACGAATTTGGAATAACCTTCTGTCGCAAGTTTTACAAGCTCTAACCGCTTGTTGTCATCAAGAAAATCAGCTCCCTTGCGCAAAGGATTCTGTGGAGTAACCAAAAACCACAGTTCATCAAGCTCCTCGAACTCACAAATATAGTTTGCCAGTGCCAGGTGCCCAATATGAATTGGATTAAAGGTTCCCCCGAAAATACCAGTTTTAATTTTCATTATAAAATATTCAGCTCAGATGAAATAAAAGAATTATTTATCCAGAAACTCTTTAATTACTTTCAGAGCTTTGGCGCGTGCCTCTTCAATTACATCGTTAATAATCACAACGTCGAATTTGTTTGCAAATCCCAATTCGAACTCAGCTTTTGCCAGCCGGCTTTCTATAACTGCAGGTTCGTCCGTTCCTCTTCCTTCCAGTCGTTTGCGAAGTTCTTCCATTGAAGGTGGCTGAATAAATACAGAGAGTGCACGGTCACCGTAGAATTTCTTAATATTGCATCCGCCTACAACATCAACATCGAAAATTACATTTTCACCTGCTGCCAGTTGTTTTTCAACTTGTGCCTTTAAAGTTCCGTAGAATCTGTCCGTATATACTTCTTCATATTCAAGAAACTCATCATTTTCTATACGTTTACGAAAATCTTCCGGAGAAAGGAAAAAGTATTCTACTCCATGTTGTTCGGTTCCTCTTGGCGGGCGGCTGGTAGCTGAAATAGAAAAAGCAAGGCGAAGGCCCTGCTTTAACAAATAATTTATCATTGTAGACTTACCAGAGCCTGATGGTGCCGAGAATATAATTAATTTTCCGCTCATAATTACATTACGTTTAAAACTTGCTCTTTGATTTGTTCCAATTCATCTTTCATCTGAACCACAATTTTTTGCAGTTCTGCATTATTAGATTTACTTCCCAATGTGTTGATTTCACGTCCCATTTCCTGAGCAATGAATCCAAGTTTCTTTCCCTGACCGCTGCCATCTTGCATAGTGTTTATAAAATATGTAAGATGATTAGCCAGACGTTGTTTCTCTTCGTTTATGTCAAGTTTCTCAATGTAATAGATGAGTTCCTGCTCTAAACGGTTTTTGTCATAATCAACACTGGCTGTTTTTTCTAGGGCATCAGTAATGCGTGCTTTGATCTTTTCAATTCGTTCGGCTTCGTGAGGCGCTACAGAGTCAAGTAAAGCTCGGATATTTGCTATCTTTTCGCTGAACTTTTTCGCTAAAGCTTCTCCTTCCTGTTTACGAAAAGCAACCAAATGGTCAATTGCTTCCTCGATAGCCTGATGTGCTTCTGCCCATTCTTCATCAGAAAGTTCCTGAACATCATTCTTGCTCATTACATCCGGCATGCGAAGCAATACTTTAAACCAGTCGGAAGGCATAGGAATCTCAAGTGAATCAGATAGTTGCTTGATTTGTTTGTAGTATCCTTCAACAACTGCTGCGTTTATTGGAGTTACAATATCTGCCTCTCCTTTATCTATCCAAAGGCTGAAATCGACTTTTCCACGTTCCAGAACTTTTGCAAGTTCATTACGAATTTCCATTTCCTTCTCACGATAAGCAGGAGCTATGCGGGTAGATAAGTCTAAGGCCTTGCTATTTAGTGATTTAATTTCAACGTTAATCTTCTTGTCAGACAGGGTTAAAGTGGCTTTCCCATATCCGGTCATTGATTGTATCATATGAGTATGTTTTTTGCAAAAATAATGTTTTCTCTTTAAATATGTTTCAAAATTATTCATAATTGTTATCTTTGCCCCCGAATTGGTTTGCAATTGTTCAACTATGATTGCGATTAAAAGGGAATCAGGTGTAAATCCTGGACAGTCCCGCTGCTGTGAAACTCTGTTTAAGAATCTTGAAAAGCACTTTTGCCACTGGCTTTTGTCGGGAAGGCATTCAAGAGGAGAGTAAGTCAGAAGACCTGCCATTCGTTAAAAGTTTATATCCTCGTGGGTTAGGAATAAAACAGACGTTATTAAATCTAATTTTTGAAAACTATACTGGAATTGTTCTACCTTTTTGGGTGGAGCAAATTGTTGTACCAAATATGGAAAATATGATTAAAAGAATCTTAGTTGCTAACCGTGGTGAAATTGCAGTGAGAGTAATGCGCTCTTGCAGAGAAATGGAAATTGAATCCATTGCTATATTTTCAGAAGCGGATAGAACGGCTAAACATGTCTTATATGCTGACGAAGCTTACTGTGTAGGTGGAGCTGCATCAAAAGACAGTTATCTTAATATCGAAAAAATAATCGAAGTGGCCAAAACTCATCAAGTGGATGCTATCCATCCGGGTTATGGCTTTTTATCTGAAAATTCTTCGTTTGCCAGTCGATGTAAAGAGGAAGGCATCATTTTTATTGGTCCCAATGCTGAGACTATGGATTTGATGGGAGACAAAATCTCTGCACGTAAACAGATGATTAAGGCAAATGTTCCTGTAGTACCGGGAACAGAACAAAGCCTGAAAGATGTAAACGAAGCAATCGACGTCTGCAACCAAATTGGTTATCCTGTTATGTTGAAGGCTTCTATGGGAGGCGGTGGTAAAGGTATGCGTCTTATTCACTGCGAAAGCGAAGTGGAAGAAGCATATACAACTGCTAAATCAGAAGCTCTTTCTTCTTTTGGAGACGATACTGTTTATCTGGAAAAGTTTGTAGAAGAACCTCATCACATAGAATTCCAGATTCTAGGTGATAATTACGGTAACGTAATTCATTTGTGTGAAAGAGAATGTTCTGTTCAACGACGCAATCAAAAGATTGTTGAAGAGAGTCCATCTCCTTTTGTAACCCCCGAATTGAGAAAGCAAATGGGTGATGCAGCCGTTGCTGCTGCTAAAGCTGTGAATTATATCGGAGCAGGAACTATTGAATTCCTGGTAGATAAGAATCGCAACTTCTATTTCCTTGAAATGAATACCCGTTTGCAGGTAGAGCACCCTATTACTGAAGAAGTTCTGGGAGTGGACCTGGTAAAGGAACAGATTCATGTAGCCAATGGAGTTCCATTGAGACTAAAACAAGAAGATATACAGCAAAGAGGACATGCTATTGAATGTCGTATCTGTGCCGAGGATGCTGAATTTAACTTCATGCCTTGTCCGGGTGTGATTCGTCAGATTACAGAACCTAACGGAATAGGTGTTCGTGTAGATAGCTATGTTTATGAGGGATATGAGATTCCTATTCATTATGACCCTATGATTGGCAAGCTGATTGTATGGGCTGTTAATCGTACTTATGCAATTGAACGTATGCGTCGTGTGCTTCACGAATATAAAATAACCGGTGTTAAAACTAATATCAGTTATTTAAGAAGCATTATGGATACTCCCGATTTTGTAAACGGGAAGTATGATACTGGTTTTATCCAGAAAAATGCTGAAAGACTTCAGAAAGGTCTTTCTACTGATGACGGAACAGAGACTGAAAATGTAGCAATGATTGCTGCATATATTGATTATCTGATGAATCTTGAAGAAAATAATTCAAGTCAAGGTACAGACAATCGTCCAATTAGTCGTTGGAGAGAGTTTGGTTTGCATAAAGGAGTATTGAGGATTTAAAACAAGCACACATGGAAGTACGTATTGGAAACAGAATAGCAGAGATTGAACTTCTTGAAAAAGATGGCAATAATGTTCGTCTGACAATTGACGGAGTTGAGTATGAAGTTGATGTTACTATGGCCGAGAACGGAGCTTGCTCTATTCTTCACGATGGCAAATCATATAATGCAGAATTAATCCGTTCTGATAATGGTAAAAATTACAAAATAAATACTCTTTTTTCTTCTTATAATGTGGATATTGTTGACACTAAGGCAAAATATCTTCGTCTGAGAAAGAAAGAAGACGAGAAACAAGAGGATAAAGTTGTATCTCCAATGCCAGGTAAAATCGTAAAAATACCAGTGAAAGTTGGTGATTTCGTTTCTGCCGGAGATACTGTTGCTGTAATTGAAGCAATGAAAATGCAAAGTAATTACAAGGTAACATCTGATTGTTATATTAAAGAAATTCTGGTAAATGAAGGTGACTCTGTGAATAGTGACCAAAAACTGATCTTACTGGATTTAAACGTTGTTAATGCATAGTTATGGAAAAAGAAGATTTATATAGCCGCTTTGTTGAAAGAAACAAAAATGCCGAGTTAGGCGGCGGAGTAAGCAAGATAGAAAAACAGCACGAATCTGGTAAGATGACTGCACGCGAACGTATTGATACGCTTCTTGATAAAGGTACATTTGTAGAACTAGATAAATTAATGGTTCACCGTTGTTCAAACTTCGGTATGGACAAGAATAAAATACCTGGAGATGGAGTAGTTTCCGGTTACGGAAAGATTGACGGACGTCTTGTTTTTGTTTATGCTTATGATTTCACTGTTTATGGTGGAACTCTTAGTGCAACTAACTCAAAGAAGATTGTAAAGGTGCAGGAACTGGCACTTAAAAACGGTGCTCCTGTTATTGCTTTGAACGATTCAGGTGGTGCACGTATTCAGGAAGGTGTTGAGAGTCTTACCGGTTATGCTTCTATTTTCTACCAGAATACAATGGCTTCAGGTGTAATTCCTCAGATTTCAGCAATTCTTGGTCCATGTGCCGGAGGTGCTTGCTATTCTCCTGCTTTGACCGACTTTATCTTCATGGTAAAGGAAAAGAGCCACATGTTTGTGACCGGTCCTGATGTAGTTAAGACTGTTACTCACGAAGATGTGAGCAAAGAAGAACTGGGCGGAGCTTATACTCACAGCAGCAAGAGTGGGGTAACTCATTTCCTCAGTAATTCAGAAGAAGAAGTTTTGATGGGAATCCGTGAGCTATTGAGCTTCCTTCCTTCCAACAATATGGAAGATGCTCCTGCTACTACAAGTACAGATGATATTCATCGTGAAGAAGAATCATTAAATACTGTTGTACCTGCAGATCCTAATATTCCTTATGATATCAAAGATATTATTGAACCGGTAGTCGATGATCACTACTTCTTTGAAGTAATGCCTCATTTTGCTAAGAATGCGGTTATTGGTTTTGCTCGTCTGGGTGGAAAATCAGTGGGTATCGTTGCCAATCAGCCAGCTTACCTTGCAGGTGTGCTTGATATTGATGCTTCAGATAAGATTTCACGCTTTATCCGTTTCTGCGACTGCTTCAATATTCCATTGATTACATTCGAAGATGTTCCGGGATTCCTTCCGGGATGCACACAAGAACACAATGGTATTATCCGTCACGGTGCAAAGATTGTTTATGCATACGCTGAGGCTACAGTGCCAAAGGTTACTTTGATTACTCGTAAGGCTTATGGTGGTGCATATATCGTTATGGCCAGCAAGCAAACCGGCTCTGATGTGAATCTTGCTTATCCAAATGCAGAAATTGCAGTAATGGGAGCAGAAGGCGCTGTTAATATTCTGTATCGCAAGGCCGACGAAGAAACTAAGAAACAAGCAATTGAGGACTACAAAGAAAACTTTGCTAATCCTTATCAGGCAGCTGAATTGGGATATATTGACGAAATTATTCTTCCAAAGCAGACTCGTTTCAAGTTAATTCAGGCATTGGATATGGCACATAACAAAATGCAAACCAATCCGCCAAAGAAACACGGAAACATGCCGTTATAATTTATTTTCTATAAAAATAGGGGTTTTTATATGTAAAAAGTGTATTTTTGCATCATTAAAGAAGAAAATTTATGCCTTGTATTTTACATATTGAAACCTCTACAACCGTTTGTTCGGTTGCTATCAGCGAGGACGGCCTGGCAATCTTCAATAAAGAAGATTTTAATGGCCCGTCTCATGCTGTATCTTTAGGCGTTTTTGTTGATGAAGCACTTTCATTTGCAGATAGTCGGGCAATTATGTTTGATGCTGTGGCTGTAAGCTGCGGCCCCGGATCATATACCGGACTACGAATAGGTGTTTCAATGGCAAAAGGCGTTTGTTACGGACGAAATATTCCGTTAATAGGCATTCCAACCCTGGAAGTGCTTACTGTTCCAGTTCTGTTGTATCATGATTTACCCGAAGATGCTTTGCTTTGTCCTATGATTGATGCACGACGAATGGAAGTTTATGCAGCTGTTTACGATCGTGCGCTTAATGTGAAGCGTGTGATCTCCGCAGATATTGTGGATGAAAATTCTTATCTTGAGTTCCTCAATGAACATCCTGTTTATTTCTTTGGAAACGGAGCCGCTAAGTGCAGAGAAAAGATTACTCATCCAAATGCACACTTCATTGATGATATCTCTCCGGTAGCCAAGCTTATGTTCCCATTGGCGGAGAAAGCTTACGCTAAGGGCGATTTCAAAGACGTTGCCTACTTCGAACCTTTCTACCTGAAAGAATTTGTGGCTACCAAGCCTAAGAATTTGCTGTAATAAACGATAAAAACAAATTTCAATAAATGGAATATAACACTCAACAACGAGTATTACCGCTTCCCGAATACGGACGAAGCATTCAGAACATGGTTGATCATTGCCTGACTCTTGAGGACAGAGCTGAAAGACAACGTTGTGCAAATACAATAATCAATATCATGGGAAATATGTTCCCGCATTTGCGTGATGTGCCCGACTTTAAGCATAAGCTTTGGGATCACCTGGCAATTATGTCCGATTTTAAACTGGATATTGATTTTCCATATGAAATTATCAAGAAAGAGAATCTGATTACTAAACCAGATGTGATTCCTTATCCAAGTTCAAAGATTCGTTATCGTCATTACGGCCGTACTTTGGAAAAGATGATTAAGCTTGCTGCCGATTATCCCGAAGGCGAAGAGAAAAAACAATTGGTTACTTTAGTAGCTAACCATATGAAAAAGAGTTTTATGAACTGGAATAAGGATAATGTTGACGACCGTAAAATATTTGAGGATTTAATTGAATATACAAACGGTAAGATATCACTGGATGCAGATACAATTAAGCTTATGGAAACAAAAGCTATTCTTTTCCGTAAGACTAAGCCAACCAACAACACACGCCGCTACTCAAAATAATAATTAAAACACCAAACTATGGCTTCATTTGTAATAGAAGGAGGACACAAGCTTTGTGGAGAGATTATCCCACAAGGAGCAAAGAACGAAGTACTGCAGATTATTTGTGCAACATTACTAACTTCTGAAGAGGTTATTGTGAGTAACATTCCCGATATCTTGGATGTGAATAATCTTATCCAGTTGATGAGAAACATGGGTGTAACAGTTGCCAAGACAGGAGTTGAAACCTATTCGTTCAAAGCAGAGAATGTGGATCTTGCTTATCTGGAAAGTGATGAGTTCCTGAAAAAGTGTTCCAGCCTTCGTGGATCGGTAATGCTTATTGGCCCGATGATTGCCCGTTTTGGTAAGGCACTGATCTCAAAACCCGGAGGAGACAAAATTGGTCGCCGCCGTTTGGATACTCATTTCCTGGGTATACAGAAGTTAGGTGCCGAATTTAATTATATTGATGACAGAGGTGTTTTTGAAATAAAAGCCGATCAACTTAAAGGTACTTACCTTTTACTTGATGAGGCTTCCGTAACCGGTACTGCAAATATTGTGATGGCTGCTGTATTGGCTAAAGGAACAACAACTATTTATAACGCTGCCTGCGAACCTTATCTGCAACAACTTTGCAAGATGTTGAACAGAATGGGGGCGAAGATTAGTGGAATAGCTTCAAACTTACTCATTATTGAGGGAGTTGAAAGCCTTGGAGGAACTACTCATACCGTTCTTCCAGATATGATTGAAGTAGGAAGTTTTATTGGTATGGCTGCAATGACTCGCAGTGAACTAACCATTAAGAATGTATCTTACGAAAATCTGGGAATTATTCCTGAAAGTTTCCGCCGCTTGGGTATTAAACTGGAACAACGCGGTGATGATATTTATATTCCTGCACAGGATAGCTATCTGATAGACTCATTCATGGATGGTTCTATTATGACTATTGCCGATGCTCCATGGCCGGGACTTACTCCCGACCTTTTAAGTGTGCTGCTTGTGGTGGCTACTCAGGCTAAAGGAAGTGTACTTATTCACCAGAAAATGTTTGAAAGCCGCCTGTTCTTCGTGGATAAACTGATAGACATGGGCGCACAGATTATTTTATGCGACCCTCACCGTGCAGTTGTCATCGGTCATGATCACCAGTTCACGTTGCGTGGCGGAAATATGACCTCTCCTGATATCCGTGCCGGAATTGCTTTGCTTATTGCAGCTATGAGTGCATCGGGAATAAGCCGAATTAATAACATAGAACAGATTGACCGTGGTTACCAGGATATCGAAAGACGACTAAATGCTCTTGGTGCACGCATTACACGTATACAAGAATGATAAAACGGGAAGAATTATATAAGATAGGTCTTTTTAATAAGCCTCATGGCATTCATGGTGAATTGTCGTTCTCCTTTACAGACGATGTGTTTGATAGGGCAGACTGCGACTATTTCATCTGCTTGCTCGATGGCATCTTTGTTCCGTTTTTCATTGAAGAATACCGCTTTCGGTCGGATTCTACCGCTTTGGTCAAGCTCGAAGGGATAGATACTGCCGAAAAAGGGCGCATGTTTACCAACGTTGAAGTCTATTTCCCAGTGAAGTTTGCCGAAGAGTCTTCAGTAGATGAACTTGCCTGGGATTACTTTGTAGGTTTCAGGGTTATAGATAAGCGTCACGGTGATATAGGTACGGTGGTTGAAGTGGATGAATCAACCATTAATACGCTCTTTGTACTCGATAAAGACGGTGAAGAACTCCTTATCCCTGCTCAGGAAGAGTTTATTCTGGATATGGATCACAAGAAAAAACAAATGACTGTTGGTCTTCCCGAAGGATTATTATCGCTGGAAGATGTAGAGACACTCGACTGATAGATCTTCCTCGTAGAATCATGCCCGATGCAATTATACAAACCCACGACTTAACTATCGGATATGTAACCCGAAAGGGCACCTATCCGGTGCAGATACGTCTTTCTCTCGAGGTTTTTCAGGGAGAAATGGTTTGCCTGATTGGCCCCAACGGATGTGGAAAATCAACTCTTTTGCGTACAATAGCCGGACTTCAGCCTCCATTACGTGGAGAAGTCCGTATTGATAACCTTCCCTTAGGAAAACAATCTATTTCAGATAAAGCACGTTTGCTGTCGCTTGTACTTACTGATCGTGTGGAAGTGAGCAACCTCACAGTATTCAACCTGGTGGCAATGGGCAGGAATCCTTATACCGACTGGTTGGGGAAATTAACCGATTACGACAAGCAACTGGTAAATACAGCTCTTTCTCAGGTACACCTCGAAGGATATGCCGATCACTTTATCAATGAACTCTCTGATGGAGAGCGTCAGCGAGCGATGATAGCTAAAGCCCTGGTGCAGGATACTCCGGTTATTTTGCTGGATGAACCCACCGCTCACCTGGATATTAATAACAGGGTAGAGGTGATGATGCTTCTTCATGAACTTGCACGGCAGACAAATAAGGCAATTGTGCTGTCTACTCACGAACTCGATCTTGCTTTGCAAACGGCAGACAAGCTTTGGCTAATGACTCCCAAACATGGCATTGCCGTAGGTACGCCCGAAGATTTGATTCTTACCAATCGTTTTCAGAAAGTATTTGCCAACAACTCTTATCGCTTCGACCCATCAACCGGTAACTTTATGGTAAAACACGCAGAAACTCCCCAGGTGGTATCCCTAAAAGCCATTGGAACAGGCTACCGTGCATACTGGACAGAACGTGCGTTGGTGAGAAATGGTTATAAAATTTCTCCTGAGGCAACAGATTTTGTAACGGTAGATGAAGCTACTGATTCCTGGCTCTTTTCTAAAGATGGCAAAGAATATGTCTGCTCTTCCCTTCAGGAACTTCTGGCTCAAATGGAATTAAATTAATCTTATTCCAGATACTTCTACCTGCCTGATTCCATAATTCTCCTTTCTGTAAAATTCTTATATAAGCCAATCTCACAATTAGTCTCCAATATTTCCCATCTTAAGTTGTTTCCCCGTTATAGTTTAATTCATTATTCATCAATAATTTGAATAAAGACCTACTCTTTATATAAAAATAGTCTAGACTTAAAATTTAAAAGGTCTAGAGATTTTTAGTTTTATATCTACTGCTTTTAAAGAACTATTGATGGGAAGTTTCCTAATCTTTGACCGGTAGATTCTTTTTATTTCTTGTTTTTTCGTTAAAATGAATAAAGAAAGCTATGTAACATTGGGTTAATTGCTTACATTTGTGTTTTTTAAAATAGTAATGTGGCGGAGAAGAAATAAAGTATAGCCTTTATGAAAAATAGTTAGTAAATTGTTGGTGGATTGTGCATGGCGAATGCCTTCTTAAGCAAACGAACCTAGCATTCAGAAAATAGGCTAACAATTCCTTCTTTTTTATCTGTGATATGCTGATAATGAATATTAGAAACCGCCAACAACCTTTTATTTAGGTGAAAAACAGATTGTCTTTTAACAACAATAATGAAAAAACAAATAGCAATATTAGGATCAACAGGAAGTATAGGCACACAGGCTTTGCAGGTGATAGCCGAACATTCTGATTTATATGAAGTATATGCACTGACAGCCAATAATCAGGTGGAGCTGCTTATTGAACAGGCCCGGAAATTTATGCCCGAGGTTGTTGTCATTGCTAACGAAGCAAAATATATTCAATTAAAAGAAGCATTGAACGATTTGCCTATCAAGGTTTATGCCGGTGATGATGCTTTAGCACAAGTAGTAGAAGCTGCTCCGATTGATATCGTTCTTGCAGCTATGGTTGGTTTTGCCGGACTTAAACCCACTATCAACGCTATTCGTGCAAAGAAGAAAATTGCTCTTGCAAACAAGGAAACACTTGTTGTAGCGGGTGAAATGATAAATGACCTTGCTCAACAGTTTGGTACAGCAATATTGCCGGTGGATTCTGAACATTCGGCTGTTTTTCAGTGCCTGGTAGGAGAGGTAGGAAATAACGTAGAGAAAATAATACTTACCGCTTCAGGAGGACCATTCCGTACTTGCACAATGGCTCAGCTAAAGACTGTAACAAAAGTACAAGCGCTGAAACATCCCAACTGGGATATGGGCGCTAAAATAACTATCGACTCTGCTTCCATGATGAATAAAGGTTTCGAGGTTATTGAAGCTAAATGGTTATTCGGATTGAAGCCGGAGCAAATTGAAGTAGTGGTACATCCTCAGTCAATTATTCACTCTATGGTGCAGTTTGAAGACGGAGCAGTAAAAGCACAACTGGGCGTGCCGGATATGCGTGTGCCAATACAGTACGCTTTTTCGTATCCCGATCGCCTTCTCTCTTCGTTCGACCGCCTGGACTTCTCAACTTGTGGCAATCTTACTTTCGAGAAACCGGATACCACCCGTTTCAGAAATCTGGCTTTAGCTTATGAGGCACTTCACCAGGCAGGAAACATGCCTTGTATTGTGAACGCTGCCAACGAAATTGCCGTAGCTGCTTTTCTTCGTAACAGGGTTAGCTTCCTGGGAATGAGTGATGTTATAGAAAAAGTTATGCAAACAGTGAGCTATATAAAGTCACCAATGTATGATGATTATGTGGCAACCGATGCAGAAGCACGTAGAGTTGCAAAAGAAATAATGAATTTTAATATTTAATAGATAATTATTGATGGAAACATTTTTGATCCGTGCCCTGCAATTAATAATGAGTTTATCATTGTTAATACTGATACATGAAGGTGGGCATTTCCTTTTTGCTCGTCTTTTTAAGGTTAGGGTAGAGAAATTCTATATGTTTTTTGACTGGGGATTCTCCCTATTTAAATTTAAACCGAAGAATAGTGATACAGAATATGGTATAGGTTGGTTGCCTTTGGGCGGCTATTGCAAAATATCCGGAATGATTGACGAATCAATGGATAAAGAGCAAATGAAAGAACCTGCCAAATCTTGGGAGTTTCGTTCTAAACCTGCCGGACAACGATTTCTGATTATTGTTGCCGGGGTAATATTTAACTTCTTGCTTGCGTTGTTTATCTATTCCATGATTCTTTTCACCTGGGGCGAATCTTATATGCTTCCAAAAGATATGAAGATGGGTATGCAGTTCAGCGAAGTAGCTCAGAAGGTTGGTTTCCAAAACGGAGATATTCTTCTTTCGGCCGATGGCGAAGAACTGGTACGTTTCCCAAAAGCGCATCGCCAGATTTATAACGCTAACGAAGTTACTGTACAACGTCATGGAAAAGAAGCAATAGTACAAATTCCTAAAGATTTTATGAATCAGCTGATGGCTGCCAATACATATTTGTCCGATTGCCGTTACCCGTATGTTATTGATAGCATAATCCCAAATAATGGATATGCAAAAGCGGGAATGCAAAGTGGAGACAGTATTATTGCTATTAACGGAATTTCTACTCCTGCATTTAACGACTATATGGAAGTGGTTGATAAGCTTAAAGCTGCTGCTACAAAAGATAGTGTTAAGGGTGCATCAAGAAATGTAACCATTGCATACGTCAGAGCCGGTGTAACTGATACAGTGAAAGTACAATTGGATTCTCTTTATAAAGGCGGAGCTTTTGCCTATCGTCCTGATCACTTCTTTAAGGTTGTGAATAAGGAATATGGATTCTTTGAATCTTTCCCTGCAGGTATTAGTCTTGGAGTGAATACACTTAAAGGATATATCAGCGATATGAAGTACGTATTCACCAAAGAAGGAGCAAACAGCTTAGGTGGATTTGGAACTATCGGTAGTATTTTCCCTGCACAATGGGATTGGCAACGTTTCTGGGAGATGACAGCCTTCCTTTCTATCATTCTTGCCTTTATGAATATTCTGCCTATCCCGGCATTAGATGGTGGACATGCTATATTTATTGTTTATGAGATAATAGCGCGCCGCAAACCGAGCGAGAAATTTATGGAATACGCACAGATGGTTGGTATGTTTCTGTTGTTTGGCTTACTGATATGGGCAAACTTTAATGATATAATCAGGTATTTCTTTAAGTAGAACTGCCTGAAGAACTATAAAAAATGAAAGCCTCGCAAAGAAAGTTGATTTTTCTTTGCGAGGCTTCTTTTATTTTAATTGTGTAGCTGGCTTTACCTTAAGTTGTTTGATATATCATCTCGAAAGAAGGTTGTTATTTGTCCAACTTCAATTTGACTTTACCTTATACTGTTTGATATAGCATTCCTGGCATAACTATTTTATGAACAGGCTTGTTTCTATTCATCTTCTTCAGATGAATAATCCGCTGGTTGGCACTTCCCCGGAATTCCAGGTAAGGAGAATATTCAGCCTGCACGAATCGTCCGTCAACCAACGTGTCAATATATGGAAGAACGGCATTTAATTTAGGATCAGCCAGCAACTCTTCATAAGTATAGCCGGTGTAGCACCACACGTTTTGTTTTGTTTCCTCTTTAATCCTTTTTATAAATGGCAGGAAAGCTTCCGGATTATAAAAAGGATCACCACCCGAGAAAGTTATGCCATCCAATAATGGATTGGCATTAATCTCCTGAATTATATTGCTGATTACCTCCTCGGTTAAAAGCGTACCTTGCACCGGATTCCATGTGCTGGGATTCTGACACCCCGGACAATGATGCCGGCAGCCTGCCAGATAAATGGAATAACGTATACCATCTCCGTCGACAATTGTTTCCGGATAGGTGAAAAGCATATAAAGAGGTTTCGCCATTTTTATTTCTTGTTTTCATAAATGGAGAGAAGCAAAAAGTCAGGCTCCCTCCATTTATTTATATTTTATTGGAAACTGAAATTCAATAATTGAATTTGCAAGAACAGATCATAAACAGTTTTTTTCTGTTTGTCCTTTTTATTAAAAAAGAGATTAGTGATGTTTCACCCTGTCTTTCTCCTCTGCACGTTTAGATGAGTTCCATGTACTAAGATCTCCGGTAAGATATCCGGTGATTCTTCTCATTCTCATGATATTCTCGCTTCCACATACCGGGCATTTATCATAAACAGCACCCTTATATCCGCAAGAGTTGCAGGTGTCTACCGGGTGATTAATTGAACCGTAACCAATACCTTCATCGTGCATTACTTTCACAATCTTGGTAATTGCCTTTACATTCTTCTGTGCTTCACCATCCAGCTCCACATAAGTAATATGTCCGCCGCGGGTGATGGCATGGAAAGGAGCTTCACATTTAATCTTATCTACAATGCTGATTTGTTCCTTAACATCCACATGGAAGGAGTTTACATAATAATCATTGTCGGTTACTCCGGCAATCTTACCATATTTTTTGCGGTCCATCTTTGTAAATCGTCCCGATAACCCTTCAGCAGGAGTGGCAAGGATAGAATAATTCAGGTTATACTTGACTTTGTATTCTTCCACCACTTTGTTCATCTCTTGAATGGTTTCATACAATGTATTCCATGCTTTCTCGCTGTGACCGTGTCCTTGTCCGTAAAGAGCCATCATTGCATTATGACCGCCAATAAAGCCAATACCCAGCGTTCCGCTGCGAAGCACATCGCCCACTTCCTGATTTGGATCAAGATTACCGCCGCCTTTCCAAACATCATTACCCATCATAAATGGGAACTGGCGTGCAAGTGCTGTGCGCTGATACTCATAACGAGCATAAAGCTGTTCGGCTACCAGTTCGGCCATACTGCGTACTGAGTTAAGGAAAAGTTCTTTTTCCTTCGTTTCAAAAGCTTCCTTATCAGATTTTCCCACTAATTTCTCCGCTTTTCTGTGAGCTTCAATAGCAAGGCGGGGCATATTTATTGTAGTGAAAGACAAGTTACCTCGTCCAAGAGAGCTCTTTTCTCCGGCTACATTCTCGAATACACGTGTACGGCATCCCATTGTAGCCAGTTCATATTTGTATCGTTTCGGATCATCAGCTTTCCAAAGTTCGTTTGTATTATAAGGAGTATCCAGAAACATAAAGTTTGGAAATAGCGCCTTAGCTGTAGTGCGGCATGCTTTCAGGAAAAGATCAAAGTTCGGAGTGCTGAATTTTACTTTTCCATCCATGGCAGCATCAAAATCTTCCATTGCCATCTGATAATCTTCCTCGGAATAAGAAACACCGTTCTTTATTTTAAATATCTGAATAGGGAATACCGGAACCTCTCCACGGCCTCCCAAGCCTTCCATAGTAGTAGTCAGCAATTCCTCAATCACCAGTCTTCCTTCTGCCGAAGTATCAGTTCCATAATTAATAGAGCTGAAAACTACCTGGTTACCTCCTCTGGAATGCATAGTATTCAGGTTGTGGATAAATCCTTCCATTGCCTGATGAGTATCTTTTCTGGTAGAAGCATAAGCTTTCTCTATAATCTTGTTTACTACCTCTTTTTCGATGTTAATGCCAATGGCAGTCAGAGCCATTCGTAAAGCCTCTTTTTCCTGCTCGCTCGTTTTTACGGAAGAAACTTGTTCATTTACAATGGCTTTTATTGATTTCTCGTCAGCACTTGCTCCTTCAATAGATGTATAGAATCCAAGAAGAGAAGTCAGGTGTTTTCTGAACGATTTCAAAACACCCTTTGCCATAAAGAAATCAAACGCCGGAATTGATTGTCCTCCATGTTGCTCATTCTGGTTTGTCTGGAAAATAATAGTTGCCAGTGTAGCATAGCTCTGTATGGATTGGGGAGTGCGGATACTACCATTCTTGGTGCGGAATCCACGCTCGAATAGATCATCCATATCATACTGGATACAGGTGGTAGTTTTAGTAGGGTAATAATCAAGGTCATGAATATGAATATCTCCCAACTGGTGAGCTACCGCAAATTTCTTTGGAAGCAGATATCTATAGGTATAGTTTTTTGTGACTTCCGATGCGAAAGTCATCATCTGTCCTGCCGGAGTATGGCTCGACATATTTGCATTGCTGAGATTTACATCATTTTTATCAATAGCAACAATACCGTCCATGATCTGCTTAATCTGACTCTTCTTTTCACGTTCGGTATTTCTCCACTCACGGTAGATGATATATTTCTTAGCCACCTCAGGTTGAACTTTCATTATTTCCTTTTCAACCAGGTCCTGAATTTGTTCCACCGAGATAGTAGGGGTGGTAAAGTTACTGATTACACGCATTGTAATATCAGCTACCAACTTATCTTCGTTCGTGATACCTGTTGCATCGAATGCTTTTGTTACAGCATTCTTTATTTTACTGATAGAGAAATCTTCCTTTTTCCCATCTCTTTTGATAATACAAATCTCAGCGTAGTTCATATTCTTATTCTTTTTGTGAAACTTTTAATCTAAATAAGTTGTCACATTTAGAATACTTTGCATAAGGAAGAGGAAAGAGAATAGGTCGGTAAGAGATTAGCGCCGAAAGATATCTCTATCCTGGCGAATTCCTATTTTCTCTTGCTTTAACTCCCGAAAGCATAAGATAATCTATAATGTGTAGTTCTGGCAGGTCTTCTGACTTATCTCTCCCTTAAAGTGCCTTCCCACAAATAAATGCAGTGGCTTGTTACTCAAGTTCTTCGAGAATCACAGCAGCGGGTACTGTTACCGGATTTCACGGTATTCCCTTTTCTCCTAAAGCATAAGCTTTGTTACCAAAACCGAAACAAAGATAGTAGATATAACAATATGTTGTTTCGCTTAACTATGTTAATTTAGAAAGTTTTGGAAAACTTTTTTTGATCTTGAAATCTAAAAGTTTTCCATTTTGGATAACTTATTATTCATAATGAACTAGTTAAGTATATAAAAAAGGGCTATCTCTGAATTAGTTCAGAAATAGCCCTGTTATAGAGATGTAATATTCTATTTTATTCTCAATCTTCTTTGTTCTCCTGTTCTTTTATAAAAGAGTTTTTATTGACTACTCTCAGACAGGCAAATTTTATTCTACCAATTGCCGGTATGGAAGATTGATTTATTAATCGTATTCCGAAAATAAAGATATGGAATACAGAAAGAACCAGAGCGGTTATTAATAAAATCTTGTTGCTTTCCCATCCAGCTGTTATCTGATGAGCGAAAGCTACAAAGATAAGAATAACGGATAGTGAAACTCCGGTGATATTTAATACTGATTGCCCGGATCTTTCTTTTCCATCCCAAACTGCTATCTTACTGTTTTTCATTCCGTATGCAGCATAAATATCAAGACCAATTAACATCCATACTAATAATCGGATCCAGGTATCAGCAGGAAGAAAAATCATCAACGACAAACAAGTTAGTACTCCGCAAATAGGAACAAAGGGAACAAAAGGTGTTTTAAATGCTCTTGGAGCATTTGGCATTTTTTTCCTTAAAACAATGATTCCAATACATACCAGTATGAAGGCAAGAAGAGTTCCGATGCTGGTCATTTCACCTGCAATATTCGAAGGTACGAAAGCAGCAAATACGCTGACAAGCAGTAAGAAAAGTAAATTACTCTTTGCCGGAGTACGGAACTTTGGATGAATTTCGGAGAATAGCTTGGGTAATAGACCATCTTTACTCATACTATAGAACACCCGACTCTGTCCTAAGAGCATAACCATTATTACAGAAGAGTATCCGGCTAGGATAGCCAATATAATTGCACGGTTAAGCCATGGATAATCAGGGTGAATCAGTCCGCTTGCGTCAGCATGTCCCATATGTTCAATTGCTATTGCTACAGGAGCAATACCATCATGACCTTTAAATTCAGTGTAATTTGCAACACCTGTCATTACATGAGCGAACAGGAAATACAAAACAGTACAGATTAATAGTGAGGCAAGAATACCAATAGGCATATTCCGTTTTGGATTTTTTGCTTCCTGAGCAGCTGTACTTACTGCATCAAATCCAATAAACGCAAAGAAAACTACAGCTGCTGCACGTAGAATCCCCGTCCATCCGTATGCACCAAACTTTCCAGTATTCTCAGGAATATAGGGAGTGTAATTATCCAGATTAATATATTGCCATCCAAGGAAAATAAAGATAAGAACTACTCCAATTTTTAATGCTACAATAAAGCTATTAAATCTTGTGCTACCTTCTGTTCCTCTCATTAAAAGTAAACTCATCAGAATTACAATAAATACGGCAGGCAAATTGACTGCTCCTCCTTCCCATGGACATGCTGTAAGGCTCGAAGGCAGATGTACTCCAAATCCATCGAGAAATTTTATTAAGTACCGGCTCCAGCTGATACTTACTGTTGCAGCAGCAACTGCATATTCCAGCACCAGATCCCAACCAATAATCCAGGCAATAAATTCGCCCATAGTTGCATACGAATAGGTATATGCACTACCCGCAACAGGAATCATTGAAGCAAACTCAGCATAACATAATCCTGCAAAGCAACAACCAATAGCTGCGATTAAAAAAGATATGGTAATTGCTGGTCCGGCCAATTCTGCAGCGGCACCACCAGTTATGGAAAATAATCCGGCTCCAATGATTGCTCCAACTCCCAATGCAACTAGCTTACCAGGTCCTAAGGTTTTTTTCAATGAATGGCTGCTAGTCTCATTTGACTCCTTTAGCAGACCTTCTATTGATTTTTTAGCAAATAAATCCATTCGTATATATCCTCTTATAATTATTTTGCAAAGATATAATATATTCGTATTAATATGTCAATATAATATTTAATTATGCCTTATGCTGACAAATAACTTGATATATTGAAGATAATATTGCATAATGAAAATTTTGTTAGAGCTCTGCTTTTAGATTGAGTTCTCTTACTGGATAGTCTATACACGGTTGGTTTTCTCAATTTTTACCATCTATAGAAGAGGGCATTTGATATGATGCGAGGCTATGAGTTGGATTAACTCAGGGGTAAACCAGTAGTCAATTAACAGGTAGTTAAAGCGGATACTTTTCTTTATGCTGGTTTCAACCATCTCAACCGGACGGGTGATCTTACTCTGTTTTTATTGTTGATATTAACTGAAAGGTGTACTAGTTTTCAATTGGTATCTACACATCTGTTTGTGAACCTGATATGACTACGCTCAAATCGGCAGAGGAAACGGTTAGATTCGTAAACACCGGACTTTCCAAGGATGGCTTTTCTGATAAGGGAGGATCATCATTGCTACTGCACGCTATTATTAGCGTGCAGAACAATGAAAAAAAATACAATTCTAAATTACTTCAGATCTATTTAGTCTGTTAATAACATACTGAGTAAAATATTACTCAGCTGTAGAAGAAGTAAGTTCCCATCCAGGATTTTGCTTCAATAACGGTGCTTTCTTCACTTCTGAATCCGGTAAAGGGAATCGGTAATTCTTCGGACTGTTGAATGCTCTAGAAGGATGCGTACCATCTGCTTCATAATTATAAACAGACGATGCTCCGGGAGTAACTACCACACTGTAAATGTTATAGACCTGTTGATAGCGGGGCAAAGTTTTCTCGCTTGCAGCAGTCTTACCTTCAAACAGTTTCCAGCGGCGTTCATCAAAGAAACGATGATCTTCAAAACAAAGTTCAATGCGACGTTCGTTACGGATACGCTCACGAAGCTGTTCTTTCGTCATCCCGCTATAGGCAGGCATTCCCACGCGTCCACGTACTTGATTTACATACTGGTAAGCATTAGTTGGCCCTTCTGATTCATTGATCGCTTCGGCTGCATTCAACAGAATCTCCGCATAACGGAAAATAGGGCAAGCATGAACGTATGTAGTAGGACTCTTGAAAGACATGTTATTCAGGAATTTTTTGGTATAATAACCAGTTGTTGTTCCACCATGCAGATCTTGATAATCCTTTCCGTCTGGATAAGAAACATCAACAGCGCGTTCTTCTTCTTGTACTTTATCTCCCCAAATTGAGCCATGATGTAGAATAGTTTGCTCCAAACGTGGGTCACGGTTAGCATAAGGATTCTGATCATCGTAGCCAGAAGCTGGATCATCAATAGGTTTTCCACTCTTCATTTCATAAGCATCCACCAGGTTTTGTGTAGGATTGGTACGCCCCGTTGAATTCACATTACCAGAAAAACCGCAAGGTGCTAAGAATAACTCAATTTCACGAGTATTCCATTCGGAACGGCTCAGGATGTATTCATTGTTCAAGTGAGGCGTAGAAACAAAACATTGATAATAGTTCTTGTTTGGGTCATTATCCTCAGTTGTAAACAGTGCGTATGGATGTGCCTGTTGATTATTCTTTGTGATGAAGTCCTTAGCTGCTTGTGCGGCTTCCTGCCACCAAGAAGTATTACCATCGGGATTGTTCAATACCGAAGCTCTGTAAAGAAGTGCTCTTGACTTTAGTGCATAAGCAGCGGCGCCATTCATACGTCCCCAGTTTTCATTTTCATTACTGTAGCGGAAAGGAAGTATATCTTTCACAGCGTCACATTCATCAGCAATCCATTTCAAGGCTTCGCTACAAGCTGTACGCGACATATTCATGGCAGAAGCGTTTCCTGCTTCAAAAACGATAGGAACACCATTTTCATCATTACCGATTACCGGTATATCGCCGAACCAGCCTGCAAGATCAAAGTGAAAGATAGCACGTAATAATCGGGCTTCTGCAATATTACGGTCATATAAGTGATTATCATCACCCGTTTTCTCAGCATTACCAATAACACTTTCGCGTGAATTCTTCATAAATTGGTTAGCAGCTCTAATCCCCTTCAAATCGTTAGGCCAAAACCTTTCAGCAAAAGGATGGTTCGTGGCAGAGTAAGCATCCGTCAGCACGCTGTGATAATAGTGCACATTCCAAAATGAAAGTGAATTATCAGTCATACAGTCGCGCGAGGCAGCAAGAAACTGTCCGTCACTATATCCGGCAAAGGCATCAGGAAGGTACGTGTAAACATTGGCCAGGAAACCACGAGTATTTTCGTACTTGCTGAATATCTGTTCTTCGGACAAGGTCAGATCTACTTCCTTGTCTAAATAATCGCTACAGGAGCTGGAAACTGTGGCCAGCAATCCGACAGTGATGTATATCAATATCTTTTTCATCATTTCAAAGTTTAAAGTACAACATTAAAATCCGATATTTAAACCGAATGTAAACGAACGGGTCTTGGGATACCACCAGCAATAACTCATAGGTTTTTCCGTGTCTATGTTATCTGGAAGATCACTCCAGTTATATAGATTGTATCCGCTAAAGTAAAATCGGCATTTTGTCATGTTAATTTTGGCAATAAGTTCTTTTGGAAGCGAATAACCAATCTCGACATTACGTAGTGATATGTAATTACCGTTTTTTACCCAGATATCATTCTTGTATGTACCTGTAGAGCGATCTGAATCGATGGCATTAAAACCTCCATAAAGCGGACGTGGATAGGTTGCATTAATATTACGTGGGTCATTAGGATTGTCGTTATAGTACCCCCATGCCTTCGTCACTTCGTGTGTACCCATATTACTCCAACCACTAAAACTGATGGAAGGTGAAAGAAATACACTACGGTTGAGATAAGCATTAAATACAGCGCGTATATCAAATCCATTCCATTCCAAACCAATATTCAATGCTGGTATCAATTCAGGGATAATCGTATAGGTATCAGGCGACATGTCGTTAGAATCAATTTGTCGGTCGCCGTTCAAATCTTTGAAGACAGCCGTACCTAAAGTCTGTTTGCCGTTAGATGCCGAGTGATACGGATATTTTTCAGGATGATCAATCGCATCTTGCTGGCTAGTAGCAACTTTGTCTGCATCATTTGCCCACTGTACGAATTTATAAATATTCCATCCACCCACAGTGTTATTAAATGAACTTTCATACAACGCAGCAACTTCCGTACCATCATAAATCCGACGACCCGTTTTACGTTGCCATTCCACGTTGGGTTCCGTTTCATCCATCTCTGTAACCTTATTGGTGTTCCAGGTTAGCATACCTTCCAGATAATAATTAACCTTACCTATTTTGCCACGATGACCTAAAGTTACTTCAAGTCCTTTACTTTCTGCTTTTCCGTAAGAATCTGAACTTACAGATACTCCGATAATCGAAGGAATGGTGGAGCGTGTTACCAAAATACCTGAACGCCATTCTTTGAACACATCCACTGCACCATACAGTTTCTTTCCCCAGAAATCAAAATCAAGACCGATATTTAACATGTCGGATATTTCCCACTTGTTGTTGCTATTACCGGCTTTGCTCTCATAGTATCCTCCGATATTACTCTGCGAATAGCCAAAGCTATAACCTGTACCACTTGAGTAAGTTCCCTGATACGGATACCGTCCGGCGCCAGTGTTCGATTGTCCGGCACGTCCATAAGAAGCACGTAGTTTTAATAAATCAATGTTTTTGTTTTTCAACCATGATTCTTCTGATGCTACCCATCCCACTGATGTACCGTAAAAGGTACCCCAACGTTCTTCAGGGGCAAAGTTATCGCTTGCCATTCGGCTAATATTTCCTGATAAAATATAACGATTATCGTAAGCATACGTAGCTTGACCGTTGAATGACAATGTACGTTCTGACGATGTGCTACCGCTTACTACGTTCTGGTATGTACGGATAAAGGTACGTGCATCTACTGCATGCTTACCAAAATTATTGCTATAATTCAGCCCTGCGTTGAAGTTTAGGTGATAGTAATATTCACGTTGATTAGCAGATGGGTTAGTCAATGCAGAATACGAAGTATATTTAGTATAAGTAAATTCTGACGGATCATTAACAGCCACGTTAGTATAGTCGTAGTTATACGTATTAATAGCGTTTCGTTGAGTAGATTCAAATGTCTCATAAGAATCGAAACTCACAGTGGTGTTCACCTTTAAGCCTTTTAACAGACTGCTCAGATCACCATTTACACTCAATGTACTATACAGATTACGACGGCGGTTCTTTTCCTGACCACTGGCAGCCAGATAACGTAGAGGATTGTTAGCTGTACTGCTGGCATAAAGTTCACCGTTAGGACAGTATACTGGTTCCATAGGATTAGCTTCTACCGCTCCAAATGTAGTTAAGTCAAACACACTTTGCGTAGGCTGGTTAATGTTATCGATACGACCACCAAGGTCTAATGATACGTTTAGAAACTTAGTCACATCAATATCTATATTAGATCGGAGGTTCCATCGATTTAACATGTGTTGAGTATCGAAGTTATCGTTCCAGCTGGTTCCTTTCTTGTTCCACATACCTTCCTGACGAAGATAAGAGAAAGATACATAGTAACGGGCGCGATTGTTTCCACCGCTTATCTGCATGTTGGTTTTGTACATAGGAGCTGTTTCCCGATACAATTGTTCAAACCAATTTGTGTCGAAATATCTATAGCGGTCAATTCCCTCTAATGTTTCACCATTGCTTACACGACGATATTTTTCAACCTGCTCGTCCGTATACATAGGATCACTTCCACTCAGATAACGTACCTGATTACGGGTCAATGCCATATTATAGGAATTTTGCAATTCCATTTTGTTGCTCAGCATCTGATAACCTATTTCCTGAGTAAAGTTAATGTTGGTTTTACCTGCTTGTCCACGCTTAGTGGTTACAAGTATTACACCATTGGCTCCCCTCATTCCGTAGATAGCGGTAGCAGCAGCATCCTTCAGTACTGTGATGTTTTCTACTGGAAAAGCATCAAGGAAAGAGAGATCACGCTCCACATTATCAACAATAACAAGTGGAGAACGTGCATTCTGATTCATGGTACGTATACCGCGAATGTACATAGCCGTCTCACTCCATCCCGGTTCACTACTCCATTCATAAGTTTCCATACCGTTAACGGTAGCAGTAAAAGCATTCTGCAAGATAGTAATCGGGTGTTTTTGCAACTCTTCTCCTGTCACCACGGAAGTTGCTTCTGTCATTAGTTTCTTTGCTTTGCGCCCGAAAGGAACAGGCATGGTGTGCAGATATTCATCCAAGTCTTCCGATAACACAATCTGAAAACCCTCCTTGAAGTTGACCTGTGCAGTAGCGTTTAAATAACCGACGCTACTCACACAAAGCTCATCCTGAGATTTCACATTTTTGAGACTAAAGTATCCATCTTTGTCCGACAGAACAATGCGGCTTTGTTCGGCTACATTGATTACAGCGCCGGCCACAGGGGTACCTTTACTGTCCACAATCTGGCCTTTCAATATTTGCTCGTTCTGTGCAAGGACGTTTGTTTGCAACCAGAGAAAGCTTAGCAGCAACAGATATCTGCCCGTCGCTGTGCATTTTCTTATAATATATTTTATATTAATCATAATTATTCAATTTAAGAATTATTTCCAATCCGGGTTGTTCTCAATGTTTGTCTTCCAGACTTCACCTTCCGGTATTGGATAGAGGTACATCTTTTTCTCGAATATACGTGTCTGTGCTGTTTTGCGGCTGATAGTTCCATTAGTCGCTACATCAATGCCATAAATGGGGCGGGAGAGAGCTTCTATAGCAACATTCCAGCGACGTACATCCCAAGCTCTGTGTTCCTCGAAAGCCAGCTCCACTGTACGCTCCTTGTGAATGAAGTTTCGCATGGCTTCTTTTGAACTTGTAAGGTCGCTACGATTGGCTACTGAACCAGTAATACCGGAACGATGACGAATCTGATCGAGCATATTGTAAACCTCTGTGGAAGGTCCTTGTACTTCGTTCAATGCCTCTGCATAGTTTAGCATAATTTCAGCATAACGAATAAAAGTCCATAAACGACGTGAGTTGCCTGTATGTACCGAACTTAAAATAGCTTCTGGAATATATTTGCGTACATAATATCCTGTGGGAGTGGCATTCGCATTACCCACCGGATTGTCTCGTTGTCCTTTGATAACATTAATAGTTCCATTACCCCACTTGGTACCTTGATAAAGTACGGTAGCTTCCAATCGTTTGTCACGTCCTGCCCACATAGTAGCATCACTATATCCGCTAGTTGCATTAACAGTGGGTTGCCCGTTACTATTGTAAATCGGTGCGCCAGTTGCATCATAAGCACTGAAAGGTGAAGAACCGTCAATCATGTCATACATATCTACCAAGTTCTGTGAGGGACAAAGACCTCCTTTACCTCCTTCACCAACTGGTGTGTCATTTTGTATTGCACTCCAACCCACTGCTACATCGTTTCGGAAAAAGATTATTTCTTTGTTTTTGTCCAGATAAGTAGTACGAAGCAAAGCATTGTTGTATGGCAATATACCGTCTGTTGTTTCCTCTGTAAAGAGTGCAAACTTAGAACCATAGGTTTGTATAAAACTCTTTGCGGCATCGTAAGCTTCCTGCCAGGTAATCCCACTTTCGGCACTGTATCGGGGACTGGCCATGTACAGTTTAATACGTGAAGCAAGTGCGCTCGCCATTGGTTGTCCAATACGACCGGCATACGTAGCGTTCCAGGCATCTTCATAGGTGAGCAAGCCGCTTTCACATTCACTCAACTCTTTCAGTAAGAAATCTACTACATACTCTTTTACTGTTGGTCGATTAGTATATCCGCTCAGTAAGTCTCCATCAGGATCAAGTACTTCTGTTACTATAGGCACCGGTCCATAACGTAAAAACAATTCCCAGTAAAACCATACACGCAAGAAGCGAGCTTCGGAAGTATAGTTCGTTTTGTCTTGCAAATACTTCTCATTGCTAAGGTCAGGACTTTTGGGCACACTATCAATGCGATTAATGATCATATTGCACTTGCGGATGCCACGATAATAATGTTCCCAAGTGTCAGAGAGTTCTGCAGCTCCGTCAGATCCATAATAATTACCGATATTAAAAGTACTACGTACACCGCCTGTAGCATAACTGGTTTCCGCCAGATCAGTAGCAGCATCCAGCCAGGAATCCTTAATGCGGCATGCTCCGTGGCGTAGGAAGTTATAAGTATCAAAGTGGTATTGCTCCATCAAACTCCAGTCTCCGAACACTTGTTCCTCTGTTAATTCGTTACTGGGTTGCTTGTCCAAAAAACTACCGAATGCATCTTCGCACGAAGTGAGAACACTTGCAGATATCGATAGCGCTAACAAACTGTATAATATTGTTTTCTTCATGTGTCTCAGAATTTAATGTTTACGCCAAAGTTCACTGTTTTCATAATAGGGTAGCGGTTCGATCCATTACTTTCAGGATCGGTTAGGTCGTCCAAATGATCCCAGGTAATCAAGTTGTTGGCATTCACGTAAAGGCGACAGTCGTTCATACCTGCCAACTTAGACCAGTTTTGAGGTAGTGTATAACTCAACTCAATGTTTTTCAGGCGAACAAACGATCCGTTTTTCAAGAAAAAAGAGTTTGTGCGCTGATTGTGGTCACCGTAATTGTCGTAGTGCAACAAAGGATAAGTGGCATGTTGTAGATTGTAAGCTTCGCTCTGTTCGGGATTCCAGCGTCCCAAATGATGTTCTTTCACCTTACCACCGCTAACGAAAGCATACATTGCTTCAGCATCATAGTAACGACTCACGTGATCTACCCCTTGGAACATAACGCTGAATCCCCATCCTTTGTAATTAAGACCCAGAGATAATGCGTAAGTGTTTTCCGGAATATCACTATTTCCTATACGGCTTTCGTCGCGATCGTCAATGAAACCGTCACTGTTCATATCCTTATATTTTAGGTCACCCACCTTCACAGCACCAAACGTAGATACCGGTAAATCAGGATTATTAAGATCTGCTTGCGTTACAAAGCCATCAGCAATCAAACCAAAATACTGACTGATAGGATTACCCTCGCGTTTGCGGTAAGCTGTCTTTTGTTCCGGTTCATCCATACTTATAATTTCGTTACGTGCGTGTGAATAAGTTAATCCTACGTTGTAGCTTAGATCTTTATTGATGCGCTTGTTGTGCTTCAACTCAAATTCGTAACCGCTGTTTTTAGTTTCACCTAAGTTGCCAGCTGCCAGAGCCACACCCACCCACTGCGGACGAGTAAGATATGCAGTCAGGATATCGTTGCGTTTTTCGTAAAAGAAATCAATATTACCATTTAGTAATCCATTCCATAAACCAAACTCAAGACCGAGATTGTACTTGTGGGCACGTTCCCAGGTTACTCCGAGGTTAGGATACTGTGTTTCATAAATACCTGTTTTACCGGAACTTCCAAAATAGTAGTCATTACTGATTTGAGACCATTTTTCTTGATACAAAAACCGTTGACTGGTTCCGTTTACCGTATAAATGTCGTTTCCCACTTCACCGTAGCTAGCACGAATTTTTAGGTTGTTCAGCCATTCTTGTATGCTGGCCATAAATTCTTCTTTGCTTATGCGCCATCCTACTGAAACTGCAGGAAAAAAGCCGAATCGTTTGCCCTTGAGGAAGTTTTCAGAACCGTTATAACCAACATTGAATTCAGCCAGATATCGGTCATCGTAACCATAAGTTACACGACCTACCAATCCCTGGTAACGTTTGGCCAACTCAGAGTTATAGCGGTAATCATTCTGATTATAAAGTACCATAGCCGTTACATCATGTTTTCCAAACTGACGTGCATAATTAATTTGGGCTTCCATATAAAGTTTGTAGGTGGTACTGTTATCCTTGCTATAAGCCAGTTCTCCATCCGAATTAAACTGATTGTAAGCATCAATCGATTCGTAATTATTGCGGTCATTTAGTTCATACGTAGCAAAGTCGGCCTTGAACATCTTCTTATAATAAGAGTCATAATCGAATGATGCCATACCTTTGGCACTCAATCCTTTGGTTAGCCAATCCATTTTATAATCCAAAATAAAGTTGGTTTCATTTATGGTATTGGTAGCACGATAGTAACCACCTTTGGCCAATGCTGCAACAATATTGCTTTGATACTGTGAACTACCTCCGTACAAGGTCTTGGTGCTTTCTCCATTCTGTACTTGATATGATACGGGGAAGAGCCAGCCTGGTGTGTGGTTCAGTTCGTAGAAAGTTTGACTGTAAGTACTGCTTTCGTTAGTATTCGATCCGCGACGTTCTTCAAAACGAGTTCCAAAGTTTACGGAGAAAGTCAAGTCTTGTGTCAGGAATAAGTCCATGTTAGCGCGGAAAGCATACCGGCGATAACTGGGGCTGGAAGAGTTTCCATATGTATCCTGGCTCAGCTCCCTGATTAAACTTTTCTGGTCATATAGTTCGGCAGAAGCATAGTATCGCATGCGTTTAGTTCCTCCGCGAACACTAGCATTGTAGCGTTGTGCAGGAGCTGAACTTTTCAAAACTTCGTTGTACCAATTCACGTTGGGATAAAGCATGGCATCCAAGCCACTTAACTGTCCGGCAGACGACTTACGATACATTTCTATATCGTTAGCCGAGAATTGAGAAGGCAATCCATCGTTTTTCAAAGCCTCTTCTAACAACGTCACCGACTGATAAGAATTAAGGTATGTGTCACTACGTGTGGGACTCTGAATTTGCATGTTTGCCGTTAAGCTCACTTCTGGTTTCTGATCACGACCACGTTTGGTAGTAATAAGCATTACACCGTTTGCACCGCGTACACCATAAACAGCAGTGGCAGAGGCATCTTTCAAAACAGAAATTGTTTCTATATCATCAGGAGCAATCTGTGAAAACTCGCGCTCTACACCATCAACCAAAATGAGTGGTGAACCATCGCCTGCAAAGGTAGCCCGTCCACGGATGTTAATCTTCGTGTCGTCCTGTCCCGGAGCACCGGAAGTCTGCGTAGTAATTACACCTGGGATTTTTCCGGCAATGGCCTGAGAAATATTGGCGGCGGGAGAAGCAAGAAGTTCCTTACTGGAAACTTGTGAAATAGCTCCTACCACACTTTCTTTCTTTTGGGCACCGTAACCAACGACCACTACTTCATCCAATAATTTCGTATTTTCTTTCAGGATTACATTCAATAATGTTTTCCCGTTTACAGGTATTTGTTGTGTTTGATAGCCAACATAAGAGATTTGCAGAACAGCTTTCTCAACGTTGCTTACTGTCAGTTTGAAGTTTCCATCCAAGTCAGTAATCGCACCGTTTGTTGTGCCTTTTTCTAATACACTGGCACCTATTATTGGTTCACCAGCCAAATCTTTAACTATACCCGTCACTTGCCGCTGTTGTGCCGACAAAGTTTGCCCGATCAGCAGCATCAGGAATACCGGCAACCATCTCAGGAGCAGAAATTTGCTCCTGGATGATTTGGTGTTCATTTGTTTATCTTTCATATTTTCTTTATTTTATGGAAATAACAAGGCTATTTTTTCGTCGCATTATATAAAGCAGCAGCTTGTGAAGCCGACAACGGACTGGCGCAGAAATACACATCGTCAATCAATGCCGGGGCAGCTTTCCACCAGGTTTCGTAACCGAAGTAGAAGTTATTAGCAGTTTTAAACATGTTCAGAACATTGTTGTATCCGGTAAAGTCGCCCGAACCGAATGCTGCATTATTTTCATTGTTAAACTTAAGTACTCCATTATAATAAACTTCAAATTTATCAGGCGTAAAGTTGATGGTAACTAATGTCCATACACCTGCTGTTAGTGCATTGCTCGCATTATTATTCTGGCAGTCGAACCATCCGCCTGCTCCATTGTAGCCCAGATAACCAATGGCGTTAAACCATAGTTTACTTGTGCCGTCGTTTAGAACGAAGATTTGATCCCACCAGTTTAATGTAGGTGGATTGAGCCACATACTAACACTTAGACCTTCCGTAATATTCTTACCTTTCAGCGGATTATCGAAACGTGTATATGCCCAACCATTGGCATTCCCGGTCCATCCTTCTTGTTGATGCCAGATTGTACCTCTGGTTGCATCTTGTTCGAAGGCTGATGGAGTAGCCTGTGTCTCTACGGTAATAAGTTCGCCTCCCTGTGCTGCATTGACTGCATTTGCAAAAGAGTTATTTAACGGGTAATAACCAGCCAGTGATGGTGCATACGCAGGACTAACCGGAATTCCTCCCGTTGCTTTTTTGGTGTCAGCATACAGATTCTGTATTTCCTTTTCCGTCAAAGGTCTTGTTACAAGGAACATATCATCTATCGATGCAGGCGCAGCTTTCCACCATGTTTCGTAACCCAGGTAGAAGTTATTAGCCGTAGTAAACATGTTCAGAACATTTTTGTATCCGGTAAAGTCGCCCGAAGCAAACGCCCCGTTATTGTCATTGTCAAACTTCAGTTTCCCGTCGTAGTAAACTGCAAACCCATCGGTAGAAATGTTTATAGTAACAAAAGTCCATTTACCTGCGGTTAGTGCGTTATCAGCATTGTTATTCTGACAATCAAACCAGCCTCCTGCTCCATTATAGCCAAGGTAACCAATGGCATTGAACCATAATTTGTTTGTTCCGTCGTTCATTACAAAAATCTGATCCCACCAGTTCAGTGTTGGCGGATTAATCCACATACAAACACTAAGACCATCTTCTAAAGTCTTACCCTTCAAAGGATTGTCGAAGCGAGAATAAGCCCAACCATTGGTATTGCCTGTCCAACCTTCTTGCTGGTGCCATACCATACCTCTGTCAGCATCTTGTTCGAATGCAGATGGAGTAGCTTGAGTTTCAACTGTGATCAATTCACCGCTTTGTGAGGTATTAAGACTATTTGCGAATGTATTGTCAAGGGTGTAATACCCAACAGTTCCTCTTGGCGGGAAGCGATATTCTTCTCCTCCGGTCACTGTAGGTACAGCAATCTCTTTAGAGGTAATCACGTTCCTATATATTTTCACGTCATCAATACGCATAGCCTTAGGCTGTACGGGTGAGCCGTAACCAAAATACAGGTACGGCAGGCGTGGAAATGCCTGCACAAGATTCGGATAGTCAAAAGAACCTGCTTGGGTGGAAGTAAGCTCTTCACTACTCTTTTCACCATCTATATACAAGGTGTAACCTTCAGTGGTAATAATAAGTGCCATGTAGTGCCATTTATCAGCAGTGAATGGTGCAGTTGAAACATTAGTAGGCTTGTTAACCTCGCTGGCAACACTCAAACTGTCGCGGTGCAACCAGGCGTTAGGTGTAAAAAAGATGCGCTCCGAATTATCCTCATTGGCAAATGAGAATATGGCGCCTTGCAAATTGTCCGCCGCTGTTTTTACCCACATGGTGATAGATACTCCTGTCTGCACCTTTACATTAAACAAAGGATTGTTCAGACGAGCATACCCTCCATTAAGGTTGAGCACTTTCCCCTTGAATTCGTCGGTCACAATTCGGGGAGCTTCTCCTCCGTCATAGGCGGTCAGAGTAAATTCTTCAGGAGAAAGTTCTTCTTCAAACTTATACTCTCCTTTTAGTTCTAGTTTTGGATAAATTTGATTTCCTGCCGGAGGATCCATTTGTCCCCACTCATCACAGGCACCTAATGAAAGGACTGCAAATACCGCCAGTAGAAATGACGGCCATTTTCTTGTCTTCATAATATTAATTTTAAAGGTTAATTTGGTCTTTATTGCATGGCGAATATAAATGATCGCCAATTGTACAAGGTGGACAAATGTGTTTTCTTAGTGGATAAAAGTGTATTTTGTACATTTAATAAATCCAATAATAAAACTACCAGTGCATTCTGCTTTTAATTGGTGTTATTTACTTGTCTTTAGGAAATAAAAGGGGAACAAATAATTTAGCTCCCCCTTTATAGTTCACCCTATTGAAAAGTAATATATAGTTTACCTATATCCGTTGTCCGCTGAATATAATTCAGATCTGGAATAATTATTTTACTTTTTTACCCCAAAGTGAAATACCTTTGTCTGTAAGTCCCGAGTAAATGATAGTTGTTGTACGTGGAGTAGCTTCCCAATCCAGTCCCCTTTGAACTTTTACCTTATATGTACCTATTGTCAGAATCTTCTTGGTTGCATCATAAGACCAGTTCCCGGAAATAGCACCACTTACAGTTTTATTTGCTGAAAGGACTATACTTTTTGATACTTGCTGTATTTGATATTGATAAGATAAAGTAATGTGTTCCCAATTTCCTATCAGCTCACTTTCAGATATTGTACTTTGTGGAACTGCAGCATATCTCTCTGGCATAACAACCGGCCATCCATCTTCAGTCCATTCTATAGATCTGACTTGCCCCATCATAATGGCATTGCTGTAAGCATTTCCGTTTGTATTGGCCGGAAGTCGCCCTTGCGAACCGTAATACCATTCTTTGGTATCAGGATTTTGGAAAATACAACAGTGAGATATACCTACCCAACCAGAGTGATTGCTAAACTTATAAGGATGTGTAAGTATAGGCCAACATTCTCCTCCCTGAGTAATATCTTTGCCATCAATACCCACAAAAGGACCAGTTATGCTTTTTGAACGGCATACACGGGTGTTGTAAGCAACAGATAATTCATCGTATGCTAAGAACAGATAATAATAGCCGGTATTTTCGTTATAAATAATTTCCGGAGCCTCTGATCCTTGCCATCTGCTTCCCGTAGTTCGGGTTGCAATACAGGTTCCATAATCGGCCAATGAATTTAGCTGATAAGGTTTTCCTGTATTCGGGTCTATTTTAACGGCAACTATACCAGAATGCCAGGAACCGTAAATAAGCCATTGCTCATTATTTGGAGTTACAATAAATGAAGGGTCAATGGCATTCCATTTGAAATACCCGCTCCAGTCAGTTAAACTAGCTCTATACCAGTTGTTTCCTCTATCTGTAGAGGAACAAACAACCATTCCCTTGTCTACCCAAATATTAGAAGCCAGATCGTCAGTTTCCATTAAACCAATAAATGCATGTTCTGTCCATGAATTATCAAAGTTGGCTGTGGTGTTTTGTGCTCCGGTTTTAATATAATTATCAACAACAATGCTGTAATACATTCTATATTTGCTTCCCACTTTGCGAACAACCGGAGCCCAGCAACCGTATGAAGGAGAAGCAATTGATGGCAGTCCCTCTCTTTGGCGCATATTGTTGAGCGTGTCTTTTACCCACGCAGGAGTTTCACTCATGGCCATCCCTTTGAACTCCCAGTTTACTAAGTCCTTTGATCGTCTGTAAAGGAAGTGTCCGTGTCCGTCGTGAGCATTTCCATAAGAAGCGTCTGTTGAGTACATATAATAGTAATCGCCACATTTGGCTACTGTGGGGTCGTGCACATTGGCCAGATTCCAGTTACTACGGTTTTCCCAAGAGGCAATACTGCTATAATCGTCTTTATAAGTAGGTGCAGTGTAAGTCTCCGTGCTTGGTGGAATAGTTGGGTCTTCTGAAGCAGGATTATCGTCCGACCCACATGCTGAGATAAGGAAAAAGAATGCAATAGGACATATATTTATGAATCTAATCATATCTTTAGTTTTAAAATTTCGCAGTTTTAAATTCATAGAATTAAGATTATAAATTAATAATTGATCTGAGACTTAATGTAAGGTTTATCATGTACCCAAATCTGAATGTTGGATAGGAACATAACTCTTGTTTTGTTTGCTCACAAATGTATTAGTGAATAACTATATCAAGGTGGACAAAAGAATTTTAGGGGTGGATAAATGCTTCTTTTAAGGTAAAAACGGGTATTATGCCATTCTTTTGCTATAAAATCCATTGGTGAATAGATTTTATTTATTGGGCAATGGTTATCTATTTATTGAGGAATAAACTAAATTTATTGGCGAATGAAAATAGCAGACTTAGTTGAACTTCATTAATTCTACAAAAAGGAGAACAGAATATCTGTCTATTAAGGCTAATGCGTTTATAGTCAGCTTATTGTGTGTTAACTGATTTTTGCACAGTTTTATTCCGAAAAAACAAATTTATAAAGGTTGTTTTTGAGGGGGTAACAGGGCACCTCCTTCTGAAACCCCGTGATAATGGGCGTGCTAAATTTTATCCCAAGACATATAAAAGAGGTCTTATTCAGCGTTTGTCACCACTGCGTAAAGTATCTATACATTAGATTCTTTATCAGACTCCATTAAGGAACTAGGTGTAACTGCAAAATGTTTGGTAAAGCACCGGGTGAAGTATTTAGGATCATTGAATCCTACTTCATAAGCTATCTCTGATATATTCATATTTCTGGTAGAGCGGTTCTTTAAAATTAGTTCCCTGGCAATGTTCAGCCTGTAGTTCCTGATAAACTGTCCGGCAGACTGTCCGGCAAGATTCTGCATCTTTCTGTTAAGTATACTTTTACTTACCCCCATTGATTCAATAAAGTCACTAACCTCGAAATAAGAATTCTTATAGTTTTCCTTAATAACACTCATTGCTTTATCCAGGAATTTCTTATCACAAGATTCTTCCTCCACATTAAGAATATCAACATCCATCTTAAAACTGAATTGTTTCTGATAACGTTTACGATTTTCCAGAATATTGTTTATACGAGCCAATAGTAAATCTTCATCAAACGGTTTGAGTAAATATTCGTCTACTCCAATCTTATAGCTTTCAATACGTGTTTCAATTGAGGTCTTTGCAGTAAGCATCAGGAATGGAATATGAGATATTGAAAAGTTCTCTTTTACTTTTCTTGATAATTCCAGTCCGTCCATAACAGGCATCATCAGGTCACTTATAATAAAATCAATACTCTGATGATTTAATATAGCCAGTGCTTGTTCTCCGTTTTCGGCTTCTGTTACATTAAACTTATCTATCAATATTGAACGAATATAACTACGCATGTCTTTATTATCTTCAACTATTAACATGTTAAGACGTCCTCCCGAAATAAGCAGTTTATTATCCTTATTCTCATTTACTTCATGAAGCTGATTGGCAATATTTGTCTCCTTCTGAGGATGCTCTTCACGAAACAAAGGAAGAACAACTCTGAAAGCAGCACCTCCGGTGCGGTTATTCTTTGCCTGAACAGTTCCTCCCTGAAGATGCACAATCTGTTTGCACAGATACAGACCTATACCCGTACTACTTTGTCCGTATACAGGGTACTTCACACTTCCTTTGGCTTGATAGAACCTGTTGAATATCTTGGAAATATCCTCTTCAACAATACCGGCACCGGTATCTTTTATTGAAATATACAGTTTCTCCTTCAATGTCTCCCTGTCTATTAAAGAAGAAATATAAATAGAAACGGTTCCGTTATTGGGAGTATATTTTATTGCATTCGACAAAAGATTGGTGATTACTTTATCCATTGCATCTTCATCAAACATAATAACCGGAGAACTAAGACGGAACACCTTTTCGATTCGGATATTTCTTTCGCGGGCGAATACTTCAAAAGGCTCGAGTATATCGTCAATAAACTTCTTGAAATTGCCCGGAACCTTTACAATCTCTATTTTACCAGATTCAACTTTGCGGAAATCCATCAATTGATTTACGAGTGAAAGTAAATGTCTGGAGTTTCTTTCAACGAAATGTAATTGCTCTATAACCTGAGGATTGTAACTAAGCTTAAGGGCTCTCTCTATGGGTCCCATAATCAGTGTAATGGGAGTCCTGAATTCATGAGTGATATTGGTAAAGAAAGTCAGCTTGTCAATTGTTAGTTCCTGAACCTTCTTCGACATCTTGATTAACAGCCCTTTCTGTCGGGTTATTTTTTCGTTTTGCTGTGTAAGTATTTCGTTCTGACGCGACAGCTCTTTTGTTTGTTCCTCAAGTATCTGCTTTTGTTCTTCCAGTTCATGGGTACGTTCTTCTACTTTTATGCGAAGCTGTTCTTTCTGGTTCTTCAATGAATCAATACGCCACTTGTATAGTCTGTATATTGTGAAAGAAAGGGTAATCAGTATCAGGCAAATAAACCATGTTGTTTTATAAAAGAATGGAGAAACTACAATTTTCAGTTCAGTTATATTACCTGCCTGTATCTCTGATCCAGCATCACATTTTACCTGCAAAGTATAAGTTCCAGGACGCAAGTTGGTATAACTTGCTATACGTCTGCTCGAAGGAACCTTTACCCAGTTGTCGTCAAATCCAAGTAATCTGTATGAATAGGTTGCTGTATTTGAGATCTCATAATCCATTGCAGAGAATTCAATAGAGAAAGATTTGTCCTTTTCATGCAACTTTAAACAATTAGCCTGTGATATATCTACATCAATATAGTTCCCCTTGCCAGGATAGATAATCTCATTTAAAACACTAAGTCTGGTGAAGATAACCTTTTCATTTAATGATTTTGGCTGTATTTTATTCCCGTCAATCGCAATTAATCCTCCCATATTACCAAAATAAAGATTATGATTAATGCGTGATTTGCAATATGCATTCCAGTAAAATTGGTTACTTATTAATCCATCTTCTTTGGTGTAGTTAATAAATTTATTTGTGCTGGGATTATAGTAGGAAACCCCATTGCAAGTACTCAGCCAAAGACATCCTCTCTGATCTTCAAGAATACCCAGGACACAATTATTGGCTAGCCCTTGTGTCGTTGTGAATGATTGGAACTGATAGTTCTCATTATCTCGTGATAATAGTTTGTATAAACCATATCCGTTACTTCCCAGCCAGATTGTTCCGTTGGATGATTCGTAAAGACAGTTTATTTTGTCAACACAATGAGAATCAGGCTTGTTACTTTTATATTTTAAATACTTATATGAAAAGTGTGAATGATTCCTGGCAAATGATTTTAAGTCGATTATCATTGCTCCGTCCGAAGTTCCTATCCACAACTTGTTTTTCTTATCGATTAGTGAGCCTATTGTACCCAGAATATTCATTGTTACACTGAAAGGAAAAGGAGAAATAAGTTTTTTAATTTTTATATCATAGAAATAAATGCCTCTGTTCGATCCAATCCAAATACCCTTATTAATAGGATCATAGCACAGAGCTCCCACAAAATTAATATTGAAATCGGGGTGAGTGCCGGAAGTTATGTTTTCAAATGTAGGATGAGCAATATTGCTCATGTCGAGTATATTTATACCTCCTCCCCAGGTCCCTATCCAAAGATGGTTATATTCATCAGCTGTTATTGCACTTACTGAATTATGACTAAGAGAACTGTTCCCCGATGTAATATGAATAAACTTATCACTATCTTTTCTTTTCAGATTGAGTCCTCCCTCTACTGTCCCTACCCATAGATTTCCTGTTTTATCTTCATAAATAGCATTGACCGGATTTCTGGATATGGATCCCGGATCGTTATTATTATATATGTAATTGTGTATTGAAAGCTTCTTGGGGGCAATCTTGTTCAAACCTCCTGCTTCAGTACCCACCCAGATAAGATTCTTATCAACAAGCAAGCAATTAATGAAATCGCAGTTTATGCTATAACATTCGTCCTTTTCATCACGATTGATATGCATAAAATTATCGTTTATAGGATCATAGAAGTTGAGTCCTTTTAAAGTTGCTACAATTAATTGCTTATCATTTGTTTCAGCGAGGTCAGTAACCTGGTTCTGTGAAATAGAACCTTGCACACTTTCATTATGCACATAGTGTTTTATAGATTCATTTGTTTTGTTGTATCTGAATAGTCCGCGATCACTACCTATCCACACTTCATTTTCTTTTTCAAAGATTACGTTTATATAGCTGCCTTTTACTAATTTCAGCTTATCAGAAATAGTTGAAAGTACAAGTTTTCCGGACCTATTGGTCAACACCTTAAATATAGTGCTATTATACCGAGGGCACTGAAAAAGTTGTCCCTTCTGAAATTTTGAAAATCCATTTATCTAAAAGGGAGCTCAAAATCTACTAAAATAGATTTTGAGTTCTCTTCTTTTTTAAAGTAATATTTATGGGCTACACAGGTTAATTTGGCTTGCAGTCTGGTTATATATCTTCCAATAACATGGAAAAGAACTTTCTTACATTAATTTGAGTATTCTTTTTATATTAGCAGCAAAGATTGTCATAGCCCCCTGCATTTCCATGCATGACAATCCATATGATAATGCCCTGTCATATCCATAGGAATGTTTAAGTTCTGAGTTTTTGGCTTCTATTTTGTAGCGTTCTCTTGCTTTCTTTTTAAATTCTTCAGTCTGTTGAAAATCAAGTTGTTCTTTCTGCTCGTCTGTTTTTATCGAAAGTGAATAAGTTTTTGACTTTGCTCCATCTTTATAGCATCCTTTCCGCCTTGAGCACACCCTGCATTTCTCTACATCAAAATAATAGGTTGTGGTTTGATTCCATGCTCCATTCTTTTTGCCTTGAACCGCTTTACGGACTGCCATATGTCCTGCTGGGCAGACAAACATTCCGGCATCCTTGTTAAAATCAAACTTGTCTTCATCCTTTCTGAACCCGTTTAGGGAAGGATTCAATTTAGATATCAGTTCAAATCCTGTATTCTTTTCTTTAGAGCGCTTTAAGTTGTCTTTACCAGAATAGGCGGTATCACCAATTACCGTATCAACTGCCATACCATTTTTACGGCTTTGTTCCACTAGATTCACCAACTGCGCCCCATCCCCCTTCTCTCCAGAAGTTACAACCGCAGCTGTAATAATGCGTTCATCACTCATCGCAATGTGCGTCTTATATCCGAAGAAGGAACTATCTTCCGTCTTGTGACCGATACGCGCATCCTCGTCTTTTGAAGTCGTATAATGGTCCTCTATGTCTTCTTCAGTCTCTTTTAACATGTTGAGACGTTCCTTTATTTTAGGTATATTGATCAGAATCTCTTCTTTTTCAATCCGGTCAATAAGTTGAACTGTATATTCCAGCTCATGTTTTAAATCGTCATCTTCATTTTTATCCGGAAGAGTACCTTTCAGACTGTCATCTACTTCATAGAGAACCTTGCGCAACTGTCTGGAACGCATTTTAAGTATCTCTATCGGTTTATAAGGGTTGGAACGAGAAGCTGAGTGAGTGGCATCTACAATAATAGTCTTTGATTGTATGATCCCCTTTTCAATGGCAATAGAAACAGTCTTGCCCACAAGCAAATCTAGTAGAGCCATATCCTTCAGACGTAGTTTACGGAACTTGCATAAAGAACTAGGATTAATAACATCGTCTTCAGGGACCATCCCTAAAAAATACTTAAATGACATATCGTATCTGGAACGTTCCACAACGTCAACATCAGAAATGTCATAGATAGTCTTCAAAAGCAGATACTTGAACATGCGAATAGGGCTTTCCGCAGTACGACCATTGTCATGGCTATACTTATCTACAAGTTCTTTATGAATAAAACTAAAATCTATGAGGTCGTTAATTCTCCGAAGAAGGTTGTTTTCGGGAATAATCAGATTATACAAATCTGAATAACTGCTGAGCGGGATAGTCTCTTGTTGGGGTAGCATAATTACTTCTATTATGCCATGAAGTTATAGAAAAATCTGCACATATCCAAAATAATTGTAGGATATATGCAGATTTTAATACTTAAAAAAAAGGAGCTTAAGGGACTTTTTCAGTGCCCTCATTATACCCAATCCATATTTCGCCGTTTATTTCCTTTATTGCAACGACTTGGTTGTTTGATGATGGCAATTTCAGCATCATAGAATAGATTTGAGCAATAGCACCATCCGGAGTGAATTCTATTTTATATAATGCATCTTTGGCAGATAACCAGATATTCCCTCTGCTGTCTTTCAGTATTGTATTTGCCGATTTGTTCAGTATCTGATCTAAGGTTTTATCCTTATAAGTTAATTGATTTATTTTCAGTGATGAGAGATTTAATATATCTGTCCCTTTTTCTGATATTATCCATAAACGCTTAAAGTTATCTTCGCAAACTTTGCGGATAAAATTACTTTTCAGGGAAATAGGCCATGTGCTTATATTGTAATGGGTAAACTCATAACCATCATATCTGGACAGTCCTCCTCCGGCAGTGGAAATCCATAGAAAACCTTGTTTGTCTTTATATATATCGTCTATAAAGTTATGCAACAGCCCGTCATTCATAGTGATGCAGCTGAAATTATATCTGGTTGTCAGGCTCTTTGGTAATGCAAATGCTTTTAAAGAAGATAAAAAGACAACAAGTGAAAATAAGATGCAGAGTGAAATTCTATTTCTCATATTTAACCGATTAACGAGACAAATATAATTAAACTCTTTTTCTTTTATGTGCTGATACCTTTGTTTTTATGCCGTGGTTTATGTTTTGTCCACTTAAAAGAGACAGATGTCCACCTTAAGGTCTTCGCTTGTCGTCTATTTTTGTAGATAGTTTAATAAAAGGATTTAATACTGCTATATGAAAAAACATCCAGAGTTACTTCTCAGAGTATTCATGGCATTTATTGTAGTGATTGTAATGTTCTCCTGCAAATCATCGTCAGCCCTGAATATTATTCCAGCTTCAAATCCCTGGCCTGACAATTATCTCTTTTTGTCGGGCATGGAGAACTACAAGAAGTGGGGAACCTATAACGTTCACGATCCTGCTTGTAAGAAGTTTGGTGATACATATTACATGTATTCAACAGATGCAATTTATGGTGAAGATAAGGATGAAGCAAAACAGCATAATGTTCCATTAGGATATATACAGGTACGTAAATCTAAAGATTTGGTTCATTGGGAATTTGAAGGATGGGCTTTCCCCGAAATTCCTCGTGAAGCGGTGGAGTGGGTGAGAAGTAATTCTGAAGGAAAAGGAGCAACTAATATCTGGGCACCTTATATTATTAAACATGAAAATACTTATAGACTTTATTATTCTGTATCTGCTTTCGGACAGAAGAATTCATATATAGGTCTGGCAGAGTCGTCTTCACCTGAAGGTCCCTGGATTCAGAAAGGATGTATAGTCCGCACAAACAAAGGAACGCCCATGAACGCCATTGATCCAACTGTTATAGTTGATCCCTCTAATGGGAAAATATGGATGCATTACGGTTCATTCTTTGGAGGCATTTATTGTGTTCAGCTAAATCCGGAAACGGGATTAACAATGAAAACCGGAGATTTAGGACATCTGGTTGCTCGCAGAGCCAATTACAAAGTTGATAATATGGAAGCTCCGGAGATTGTATATAATCCACAGTTTAAAAAATATTATCTTTTTGTATCCTATGACCCATTGATGACCACTTATAACGTCAGGGTAGGAAGAGCTGATAAGCCGGAAGGGCCTTTCACCGATTACTTTGGCAAGGCAATGTCTGATACAACGGATATTTTCCCAATACTTACTGCTCCGTATTGCTTTAATAATCATGTGGGGTGGGCTGGAACAGCTCATTGCGGGGTAGCGGCTGATGAAAAAGGTAAATATTTCATGTTTCACCAAGGTCGCCTTTCACCGGATAATATGTTGATGGTTCTGCACACAAGAGAACTGTTCTTTACTCCCGATGGATGGCCGGTTGTTTCTCCTGAAAGATATGCCGGAAGTCGTTTGATAAATATTAAAGATAAGGATCTGTATGGTGAATGGGAAGTGATTCGCATAAATGAGCCAAAACATGACAGAAAGTTAGAAGCCGGGCAGATACTTTGGGGAGAAGGGCGGCTTAATAAAACAGAGCAGAATTATTCTTCTCATATAGTGTTGCAAGAAAACAATAGTATAAAAGATCGTACTAATAGTTCCTGGTCTTTTGATTCATCTAAATCATTAACTAAACTGATTTTAGATGGTGAGGAAATAAATAATTTGGTTACTTTTGCCGGACACGATTGGGAAAACCAGACCGAGACAATTCTTTTTACAGGATTGGATAGTCATGGCCGGTCAGTTTGGGGTAAACGTATAAAATGAATACTTACTAAAAACAAATAATAAATTATGAAAATGCACAGATCATTATTATCTGCTTTAGCTCTTTGCATGGGGATGTCATTAAATGCACAAACCGAACACGAGATGGTTGTAAAAACCAGTAAGCCGGGTGCGGAAATACAATCAACAATGTATGGACTCTTCTTTGAAGATATCAATTTCGGCGCCGATGGTGGCTTATATGCTGAACTGATAAAGAACCGTTCCTTTGAGTTTACTCAGAATTTGCTGGGTTGGAAATCATTCGGTAATGTTGAAGTTCGTACTGATAATCCAGCTTTTGATAAGAATCCACACTATGTGCGCCTTTCAAATCCGGGGCACTCTGATAAACAAACAGGACTTGAAAACGAAGGCTTCTTTGGTGTAGGTATTAAGAAAGATGCTCAATATCGTTTTACTGTATGGGCTCGCCTTCCTCAGGGTGGTGAATCTCAAAGTTTTAGAATAGAACTTGTAAATTCAAATAATAATCCGGTTGCAAAACAAACATTGAATGTAACTTCTGCCGACTGGAAGAAATACGAAGTAGTGCTTACTTCACCGGAAACCGATGCAAATGCTTGTGCTCGAATTTTCCTTACTTCAAAAGGAAATATTGATATGGATCATGTTTCTCTTTTCCCTGTTGATACATGGAAAGGTCGTGAAGGTGGTTTGCGTAAAGATCTTGTGCAGGCTCTTGCCGATTTGAAACCAGGTGTATTCCGTTTCCCCGGTGGATGTATTGTTGAAGGTACTGATATTGATACTCGTTATAATTGGAAAAACTCGGTAGGTTCTGTTGAGAACCGCCCGCTTAATACTAACCGTTGGCAATATACTTTTACCAACCGTTTTTATCCGGATTATTTCCAGACTTATGGATTGGGATTCTATGAATATTTCTTATTGTCAGAAGAAATTGGAGCAGAACCTCTACCAGTGATTAATTGTGGACTTGCTTGCCAGTTCCAGAATAAAGACTCAAAAGCTCATGTGCCTGTTGATAAGTTGGATTGTTATATTCAGGATGCACTCGATTTGATTGAGTTTGCTAATGGCGATGTAACTACAAAATGGGGTAAACTACGTGCAGATATGGGCCATCCGGCTCCGTTTAACCTGAAACTTCTTGCAGTAGGTAACGAACAATGGGGAAAAGAATATCCGGAGCATCTGGAACCATTTATCAAAGCTATCCGTAAAGCTTATCCAAAAATTCGTATCATCGGATCTTCTGGTCCGGATTCAGAAGGAGACAAGTTCGAATATTTGTGGCCGGAAATGAAACGTCTGAAAGTTGACCTGGTTGACGAGCATTTCTACCGTTCTCAAAAATGGTTCTTAACTCAGGCTGCTCGCTATGATAATTACGACAGAAAAGGTCCGAAGGTGTTTGCCGGTGAATATGCCTGCCATGCTCAGAATAAAAAGAACAACTTTGATGCAGCTCTTTGTGAAGCAGCATTTATGACCGGACTGGAACGCAACGCCGATGTAGTTCACATGGCTACTTATGCTCCGCTTTTTGCTCATGTAAAAGGATGGCAGTGGCGTCCGGACTTAATCTGGTTTGATAATATGAGCAGTGTACGTTCTGTGAATTACTATGTTCAGCAGCTTTACGCCTACAACAAAGGAACCAATGTTCTTTCTTTGACAATGGATAAAAAACCGGTAACTGGTCAGGATGAGCTTTATGCAAGTGCTGTATGGGATAAAAACGAAAAAGCTTATATCGTGAAAATCGCTAATACAGCAGATAAAGAACAAAATATCCGTGTTGTATTAGATGGAACAAAGAAAGGGCAGCTCACTTCAGGTACTGCAACACTTCTTCATTCATCCAATTTGGATGCTGAAAACACATTGGCAAACCCAAATACTGTTCTTCCACAGAAAGAAGATATTCAGATTGAAGGCAATGTTCTGAACGTAAAATTAGGAGCTAAAACATTTGCCGTATATAAGTTTTTGAAAAAAAAAGAGGACTTGAATGATGTTAAGAAATAGAATTTCAGGACTGATACTTTTATGTGCCGCTTTGCTAAGTAGTAGCGGAATATTTGCAGATACTCAGGATACCACATTTGTTGCAAATGGAAATCCTTTGATTAAGCATAAATTTACAGCCGATCCTGCCGGATTGGTTTATAACGGAAAAGTATATCTTTATGCAGGACATGACCAGTGTCCTGCACCAAAAGAGCGTTATGAAATGAACGAGTGGCTGGTGTTCTCTTCTTCGGATATGAAAACGTGGACAGAGCATCCGATTCCTTTGAAACCATCTGATTTTTCATGGGCAAAAGGCGATGCCTGGGCTAGTCAGGTTATAGAACGGGATGGCAAATTCTACTGGTATGTAGCTGTAGAACATGGAACAATTCATGGAAAAGCTATTGGTGTGGCTGTTTCCGACAGTCCAACCGGTCCTTTCCGTGATGCACGTGGATCGGCACTTATTACTAATGACATGACTACCGAATACACAAAAATAAGCTGGGACGACATTGACCCTACTGTTATTATAGATGATGACGGACAAGCTTATTTGTTTTGGGGAAATACTCAATGTTACTATGCCAAACTAAAGAAGAACATGGTTGAACTTGACGGCCCCATAATGCCGGTTAAAAATCTTCCACGCTTTACCGAGGCACCGTGGATTCATAAGTATAAAGGATGGTATTACCTTTCGTATGCATCCGAATTTCCGGAAAAGATTTGTTACGCTATGAGTCGCAGTATCAATGGACCATGGGAATATAAAGGCATATTAAATGAAATTGCCGGAAATAGTAACACCAATCATCAGTCAATCATAGAGTTTAAGAATAACTGGTATTTTATTTATCACAATGGCGGCATTAATACACAAGGTAGTAGTTTCCGCCGGTCTGTCTGTATAGATCGTTTGTTCTATAATAACGATGGAACAATTAAACGTATTAATATGACAACAGAAGGTATAAAGTAAAATAGCACTTGCCTATAACAAAAAAGGATGTCCGTAAAGTGACATCCTTTTTTGTTATATTGTTTGTTTCAGTCTTAATTATAAAATGCTGTAAATAGCAATAATGTGGCAAACACTTCCTCCCAGAACAAAGAGGTGAAAAACAGAATGCATGTAGCGCAACTTTGTTAGTGAGTAGAATATAGCTCCGATAATATACGAAAACCCTCCGCCAATAAGCCAATAGAGAATGTTAATAGCCCCTCTTGGAGAGAGACAATCAACTAAAGGTTTCATGGCTACAAGAATAACTCCTCCCATAATTACATAGCAGATAGTTTCAAGATTGCTGTGCTCTTTTAGTTTTTTAAAGCTCAGGATAAATCCTGCTATTGCAGCAAGCCATACAAAAGAAAACAGTGCCCATCCCCATGCTCCGGAATCCCTAAGAACAACCAATGTAAAAGGAGTATACGTTCCGGCAATGTGCAGATAGATTGCTCCGTGGTCGAACTTACGAAGCAAAGCTTTTCTTTTTTCGTTCCGGCAGGCATGATACCAGGTAGAGGTGACGTAAGAAGATAACATTCCCAGTAGATAGATAGCAAAACTAACCATAATCCACCTGTTGTTTGTCTCAAAAGCACTACGCATCAGGAAAATCCCCACAGTGATTCCCAGCAGTATGCCCAATCCGTGAGAACTGGCATTGGCAATTTCTTCGCCTTTGGTATATCTCTTCTGGCCCATTTGTTTATTATTTTACAGGTTTAAGTTTCATCTTTGCAGCTTTTTCAAGCATATAATTGTAGGCAGCCTCATATTCGTTCGGAATTACACCATCCAGAATGGCATCCTTAATAGCACTTTTAAGAGTCCCAATCTCTCTGCATGGGCGCAGATCGAAAGCTTCCATAATTTCCTCGCCCGAAATAGGTGGCTGGAAGTTACGAATCCGGTCTTTCTCTTCCAGATCCCTCAGCTTCTGACGTACCAGTTGGAAATTTTCCAGAAACTTTTGCTTACGAACCTCGTTCTTTGAGGTAATATCAGCTTCGCACAGAGCCATTAAATCATCAATGTCATCACCGGCATCGAATAGCAGACGGCGGACAGCCGAGTCTGTTACAATATCTTCAGAAAGAACAATAGGACGCATGTGCAGACCAACCAGCTTCTGAACATATTTCATCTTCTCATTCATCGGTAATTTCATTCTTCGGAAGATGTTTGGTACCATCTTCTCACCAACAAAATTATGATTATGAAAAGTCCAGCCCGCCTTAGGCTCCCATCGTTTACAGGTTGGTTTAGCTATATCGTGAAGTAGAGTTGCCCAACGAAACCAAAGGTTATCTGAACGTTTAGCAGCATTATCAACAACCTCTAAAGTGTGATAGAAGTTATCTTTATGTGCCCGGCCATTTCTGCTGTCAACACCTTGCAATGCTGCCAGCTCCGGGAAAATAAGTTTTAATAATCCACACTCATCCAGCAGCACAAAGCCAATGGAAGGAACAGGCGATCCTAGTATCTTATTTAATTCGTCAGCAATACGCTCTTTCGATATAATTTCAATTCTCTCTTTATTGCGTGCTATCGATGCAAAAGTTTCATCTTCAATCTGGAAATTAAGCTGAGTGGCAAAACGGATACCCCGCATCATACGGAGAGGATCATCACTAAATGTAATATCCGGATCTAAAGGAGTGCGAATAATTCTGTTTTTAAGATCCTCCATACCATTAAAGGGATCAACCAATTCACCAAAGCGATCGGCATTGAGGCATACAGCTAATGCGTTGATTGTAAAATCCCGTCTGTTCTGATCGTCTTCCAGCGTGCCATTTTCCACGATTGGTTTTCGTGAATCTCTTTGATATGATTCTCTTCTAGCACCAACAAATTCTACTTCTATGCGGTGATATTTAACCTGAGCAGTTCCAAAATTCTTAAAAACAGAAACATGTGCATGCCTTCCTAATTTCTTCCCCAGCGCTTGTGCCATAGCTATTCCACTTCCCACAACCACCACATCAATATCTTTCGATGGGCGTTGCAGAAAGATATCGCGCACATATCCACCTACAGCATAACATTCCAGTCCGAGGTCTTCAGCTGTTTCAGAGATTGCTGTAAAGATCTCGTCGCTAAAATATTCTTTTAATTCTTCTGTTGTTAATTGCATGTTATCCTATGTTCGTAAAGAGGTACAAAAATACAATAATTTGAGCAGGTAAAGGATAGGTTTGGCAATTTAATTGTATTTTTGCCTTCTATAACAAATATAAGTATGAGAAAGTTTGGATTCATAGCACTGATAACTCTTGCACTCACTGCATGTGGTGACGATGGAGAAAAGAAAGCAGCCTTGAGATTGCAAGCGGCAGAAGAAGCTTATGCGCAAGGTAAATATAGTGAAGCAAAGTTACAGTTGGATAGTATAAAGATACTTTTCCCTAAAGCATTTGAAGCTCGTAGGAAAGGGCTCGACCTTATGCAACAAGTGGAAATAAAAGAGCAGGAAAGAAGTGTTGTTTATCTTGATAGCTTATTAAAGATAAAACAGGCTGATGCCGATCAGAAAAAGAATGGTTTAGTGCTTGAAAAGAATGCAGAATACCAAACTGTAGGTAATTACCTTCATCCTTCTCAGACTGTTGAAAAAAATGTTCGTCGTACCTACTTACGTGCTCAAGTCAGTGAAATAGGTGTATTTGCACTTACTTCCATTTATAATGGAGGTTCCAGCATCCATCATCGTTCCATCCGTGTAACTGCACCCGACGGAAGTTTTGCAGAAACACCAGCAAGTCGCGATGTTTACGAATCAACGGATATGGGTGTAAAATCGGAAAAAGTAGATTACCGAATGGGTGCCGATGGGGGAGTTGCAGCATTTATTTATATGAATAAAGGTCAGAACCTCAAACTGGAATTTGTAGGAAATGGCAGAAAGGCGGTAAGCTTCTCATCTGCCGATAGAAATGCCGTTTGTCAGGTTTACGAATTGGCACAAGCTCTTAATTCAATTAACCAGATAAAGAAAGAACTGGAAGAAGCAAACCTGAAGATTCGTTTCGTGAAAAAGAAAATAGAGATAGAATCTTTAGGTAAGTAAAAAGACCTGAACTTGATATGAGAAATTTAGAAAATAAAGTATTGAAAAATAAGAAGATAGCCGTGCTGTTTGTAAATGTATAGTATTTAATCATAATATTTGCAAAAGATTACGCTATGCTATCGACATCCTAAGTTATAGAAATATTTTATTCGATAAATGAATTTTCTAAAGTATTTGATTTACTCATTAAAGAAATGGCTGTCAATGATAGAATGATTTTCCGAAAACGAACTATTATTGAGACGGTTAACGATGAACTTAAAAATATCTTTCAGATTGAACATACACATCATAGGTGCTTTGCTAATTTCAAATATAACTTGATTGGTGGATTGACTGCAAATACCTTTCTACCGAAGAAACCAATCTATTAATGTTGAATTTGAAAAGAATGCGCAGATTTTTCTTCCATTCCAATTTTTATATCGAACTCAGGTTATAATAAAGACCTTTTTATGACTAAATGGGTGTTACAAATTTAGGAGGTATTCGTCCTTGTTTTAGTACGCTTTTGTGTCACTTTAGTCTGATATATATAATATAATAAGTTGCTTATCTCTGTAGTCTGAAAATATGCATTTAATGATTTTGCAGATAAAAAACTATTGCCTTTATTTGTGCCTATAAGTTAATGCTATGAAATTTAAATATTGTTTATTCCTTTGTCTTTTATGTTTGTTGCAAAGTGGATTCGGACAAAATCTACGAAAAATATCCAGTCGTGAAGGAATATCAAACAATGCAGTATTGTCCTTATGTCAGGATAGAAATGGGTATGTTTGGTTAGGAACTGTTGATGGACTTAATTTATGGGATGGCAATGAAATGCAGATCTTCCAACCACGATTGGATAAAGCGAATCATTTGTCTGGCAATCTTATAGAAGAGATTGTAGAGACAAATGATAATTTGTTTTGGTTGCGAACAAACTATGGACTTGATAAATTTGATCCGAAAAATAAACTTGTAGAAAGACATTCTGAGTTTGAAGGGATGTATCGATTTACGACAAGAAGAAGTAATGAGGTATTTGTTGTTTTGCAAAATAATGTTTTCTACTACTATAATAAGCTTAGTTGTAATTTTAAGAAAAGTACTTTTAAAGATATTAATTATTCTAATATTTTAGATATAGTATTTGGAGACGATAACAACTTATGGTTCTTTACATATACTGGAATTTTCTATTCAAGAATAACCTACTTACCAAATGGAGATTGCAATTTTTCTAAAATTCGGAAAATGAATGGTTCTATGCCATTGATCTCTGCATTTAAAGAAAAGAATAAAGTTTATTTTGTTGATTCTAAAAAGGTATTATATGAATTTGATCTATTGAGTAAACAAATTACCTATGTTAAGAATCTGAATCAAGAAATCAATCAACGAGGTAAGATTTCAAGTATTGTTAAAGATAAAAATGATTACATTATAGCTTTTCAAACAAATGGAGTTATTCGTCTGAAATATGTGCCAGAAAGTGGAATAAAATATGTAACCCAATCAATAGGCATTTATTGTGGAGTCTTTTCTCTTCTGAAAGATCGGAATCAAAATGTAATATGGATTGGCACAGATGGTCAAGGATTATTCCAATATTCAGAAGGACCGGTTATATTTAAATCCGTGACTTACGATGATTTACCGGTTATGATATCAAAACCTATTCGTTCTTTATTTCTTGATAAGGAAAATTCCCTATGGATTGGAACAAAAGGTGATGGAATATTCCGTATTTCTGATTTTTATCATTGTGAGAGTTATACTTCAAAAAATACTGTAAAGCTTACTACAAATAATAGCGCTCTGACTAATAATACAGTATATGCTTTTGCTCCAAGTCGCAGAAATTTGATTTGGATAGCTGGTGATGGTCCTGGATTGAATTATTATTCTTATAAAGATAAGAAGATACATATTGTCCCGTTATCCGAAAAAATAAAATATGTACACGCTTTGCAGGAAACAGATAATTCGACACTGTGGGTTGCGACTGTTGGAAACGGCCTATATAAAATAGTGTTGTCAGGTTCAAACGATAATCCTTTAATCTTAAGAATAACTCCTATATATATAAATAACCGCTTCACGATTAAAAATTTCTTTTTTTCTCTTTATCAGGAGAATGATAGTATAATTTGGTTTGGGAATCGAGGAGAAGGTAGCATAAGATATAACATAAAAACTAACAGATCTAGCTTAATTAAATTCAATCATAAATTACCGCTTACAGCAAATGATATTTTTTCAATATATAAGGGAAATAATAAAATGTGGTTTGGAACAGGTAGTGGCTTGATTGCTTGCCCGGTATATAACCCAGCTTCATCCCCAAATATCACTCAAGAAGAACAGCTTACAAGAAACAATGTGCATTGTATTTCTGAGGACAGCAGACATAATATTTGGTTAAGCACTAACAGAGGGATAATAGAGTATTTTCCCAATGGAAATTTTGTTAATTACGGCTATTCATATGGTTTAAGTACAATAGAATATAGTGATGGTGCTTGTTTTAGAGATGAAAAAAATAATGTCATGTTTTTTGGAGGAATTAATGGGCTTGTAACTATATCCGAGACAAAGCTGAAAGAACCTGTATTTAATCCTCCCGTGTTGTTTAAAGATATTCAAATAAATGAGGAAATATTCAGTGTAAACAGTTTGTTAAATGACGGAACTCTTATGCTGAGACATTATCAGAATTTCTTTACGTTATCCATTTCTGTTCTGGATTATATAAATGGAAGTAATTATTCTTATTATTATAAACTGGAAGGGTATAACAAACAATGGATGAACAACTTTAACCAGAATAAAATTTCATTCACCAGTTTACCTCCTGGAAGTTATTTACTTCATGTGAGGTATCATAATAATGTGATGGGAATAGATAGCCCCGTTTATGATCTCAATATTAAAATTCTTCCACCTTGGTATAAGTCAGTATATGCAGAGATTATTTATCTGATATTAACATTAGGTCTTATCGGCAGTATAATTCGTTATTATTTGCTTCGATATAAAAAGCGCAAAAAGTTTTTGCAACAAAAATTAGATCAGGCGCAAAAAGAAGAACTTTACGAATCAAAGTTACGCTTTTTCACAAATATAACCCGTGAACTGTCTACACCTCTAACTTTAATAGGAGGACCCTGTCAGCAGATTCTGAGTTATGAGAATATTGATGAATATGTGAAGAACTATGCAGTAACAATTCAAAGAAATGTTTCCAAATTGAACGAATTACTGTTTATGTTAAATGAGTTCAGAGGATCAGGGTATACGGATAACCAGTATAAAATTGAATTGCTTTCTATCTCTCAAATATGTCACGATATATCTCAAACATATCTGGACTATTCTCGAAAGAGTCACATTGATTATAAAATGAACGTGGAACAGAATCTTGTGTGGCCAGTTGATAGAGATAACTTGTCTATGATTTTAAATACACTGCTTTCTAATGCTCTTAAGAATACTCAGGACTATGGTGAAATTTTCGTAGATGTCCTTTCAGAAAATGAACATTTAATTATATCTGTTTCAAATTCTTTTTCAAGGGAAGTTGCAATTGACTTTGATCAGATCTTTGATAGATATAAAGTTCTTGATTACTTTGAAAAGCAGAGTGAATCGGGTATATCATCAAGTGGTGGACTTGAGCTTGCTATATGTCATAATATTGTAGAAAAGATGCAGGGAACTATGTCGGTCGACAGATTATCTGATATTAAAATTGCATTTATTGTGAAGCTACCAAGGCTTGAAATTTCTAAATTATCTGACCAGAAAGAAACAATCATTGTTCAGGATAGGGTGTTTAACTTGCCTGTTTTGGAAAAAGCGAAGAACAAGGAATATTCATTTGATAGAAGCAGACAGTCTATGTTTATAATCAATGAGAACCCTGAAATATTGAGTTTTATAGCTGAAGTCTTTTCTACGACGTATAATGTAGCTGAATTCAGTGATACTGATGAGCTTGCTAAGAGTATGGCTATGAAGCATCCGGATATTATAATTTGCGGAGCTATGTCACAGTCATTAAGTGATATTGATTTCATTAAACAAATAAAACAAGATAAGCAAACAACACATATACCTGTTATTTTTCTTTCAAGTAATCAACAGAAAGAAGAACAGCTTAAAGGTATAGAATCGGGCGCTGATATTTGTCTGGTTCTTCCTTTTGACGTAGAATATTTAAAGGCAGTAACGGAACAGTTATTGAAAAAAAATCAGTCATTGAAAGATTATTATAAATCCTCTTTGAGCTCTTTTGAATTGATTGATGGACAAATGCTCCATAAAGATGATAAAGATTTTATAGACAAAATGATTAAAATAATTAATGACAATATAACGAATATTGATATTTCAACTCAGTTTGTTGCAGACGCAATGGGAATCAGTGTACGTAATCTCTATCGTAGACTGGATGGAATAACAGAACAAACGCCTGTTAATATAATAAAAGAGTATCGTTTACATATAGCAGAACAACTTTTAGTATCAACTAAACTGTCTATTGACGAGATTATATATAAGTCCGGATTTAATAATAGAGGAACCTTTTTCAAATGCTTCTCTGTGAAATTTGGATATACTCCAAAAGCTTATAGAGAGCGTAAAATCGCAGGTTTAGACTAAAAAATATGGATTTATGACAAATTAGTATTCAGTTGTGACAAGCGTTTTTTTTTATATTTTTTCATTTGTTGGATATAATATTACGTTTTACTTTTGAAAATCGAAATCTGAAATAAAAATACTATGGGAAGAAAATACTTTCTTTTATATCTTATTCTTCTGTCCTTTTGTAGCTGCGCTACAAAGTACAAATCTTTAAATGTAAACTATCATAGAGCGACACAGACTCTTGATTCTATTTACAAATACTATTCAGTGAATAATTCATCTCTTTTGAGAGAGACATATCCTTTTCAGGATACATATAAGGCTACTTATTTGGCTTCAGAACCAACATCAAGCGTTAATCAATTTTCTTATTTGTGGCCATATTCGGGCGTTTTTTCGGCAGTGAACACTATCTATGAGGTAAGTGGAAATAAGTTTTATAAAGAGATGCTTGATAACAAAGTTTTGCCGGGATTAGAAAATTATTTTGATTCATTGCGCAAGCCTTTTGCCTACTCTTCATATGTTAATACTGTTTCTCCTTCAGATCGATTTTATGATGATAATATTTGGTTAGGTATTGACTTTACAAATCTTTATTTATTGACTAAAAATAAAGAGTACTTAAAAAAGGCAAATCTTATATGGAATTTTATTGAAAGTGGAACAGACTCAGTTTTAGGTGGAGGAATTTACTGGTGCGAACAGAAAAAAGAATCCAAAAACACCTGTTCGAATGCTCCTGGAGCAGTATTTGCTTTAAAGCTTTATCAGGCAACTGGAGAAAAGTCATTTTTAGATAAAGGTACCCGAC